>CALYAH010000068.1 GCA_944393455.1 uncultured Clostridia bacterium | reverse complement strand
ATAAGGATTATAACATTGTATATAGAAATAAACCAAACAAACCAATGACTGTAAGCGAATTATTCGGATTAAGCAGTAAAGAAGAAAAGAAAGAAGAGAAAAAAGAAGAAATAAAAAAAGAAGAAGCTCGGAACTAAAGTTCAAGTTAAAGAAAAAGAAGAAGCAAAGGTTCCAGCTAAGGAAGAAAAAACAAATATCAAAAAGGAAGTAAATACGCAAAATATGAAACAAAAAACTACAGATAGACCAAATAAATTTAATCAAAATAGAGATAATAGGGATAATAGGCAAAATAACTCTAATAGGTTTGGTAATAATAGAAATAATAATTATAATCATAATGGAAATAATAGATTTGGAAAAAGACCATTAGATGAAAAAGGAATAGAAAAAAATATCAAAAATATAATGTCTACAGAAACTGCAGAAAGAGAGCCTGTAAGAGAATATAATAAAGCAATTGATAAACAAAAAAGTAATAGTAAATTTGATGAAAATAGAGGTCAAAAGAAAAATAAATCAAGAAAAAATCGTTCTCAAGGCGAATTTGATGAAGGAAAATTAAAATCTCTAAAACAAGCAAATCGTTTATCAAATATGTTTGATGACCAAGATGGTGGAATGTTAGATTATTATGATTTAACAACAGAAAGAGGAAGACGTGGCAAAAAGAGAAAAAATCAAAATAATGAAGAAAGAACAAAACAAAAAATATTCCAACTAACAGAAATAGAAATTCCAGAAACTATTACAGTAAAAGATTTTGCTGCAGAGATGAAAAAAACAACAGCAGAAGTTATCAAAAAATTATTAGGATATGGAATTATGGCTACTATAAATCAAGAAATTGATTTTGATACAGCATTCTTAATTGCAGGAGAATTTGGAATAACAGCTAAGAAAAAGGAAGTAGTTACAGAAGAAGATATCCTATTTGATGAATCAGAAGATAAAGCAGAAGAATTACAAACAAGACCACCAGTAATTGTTGTTATGGGACACGTAGACCATGGAAAAACATCACTTCTAGATGCAATAAGAAAAACAAATGTAATAGAAGGAGAAGCAGGTGGTATTACTCAAGCAATAGGTGCATATCAAGTAAAAGTAAATGATAGATTAATAACATTTTTAGATACACCAGGACATGAAGCATTTACTGCAATGAGAGCAAGAGGTGCACAAATTACAGATATTGCAATATTAGTAGTTGCTGCAAATGATGGTGTAAAACCACAAACTATAGAAGCTATAAACCATGCAAAATCTGCAGGCATACCAATAATTGTAGCAATAAATAAAATAGACTTACCAGATGCAAATGTAGAAAAAGTAAAACAAGAATTAATGGCTTATGACTTAGTTCCAGAAGAATGGGGTGGAGATACAATCTTTGTTCCAATTTCTGCTAAAAAACATGAAAATATAGACCAATTATTAGAAATGGTATTACTAGAAGCAGATGTACTAGAATTAAAAGCAAATCCACATAAACAAGCAAAAGGTGCAGTAATTGAAGCAAGACTTGATAAATCAAAAGGTGCAATTGCAACAATGCTTGTACAAAGAGGAACTTTAGATGTGGGTGATACTATTGTTGTTGGTTCTTCAATAGGAAGAATAAGAGCAATGAGAGATGATAAAGGAAAATCTGTAAAAGCTGCTGGACCTTCAACACCAGTAGAAATTATGGGACTAACAGAAGTTCCAGAAGCAGGAGATACTTTCTATGAAGTTAAAAATGAAAAAGTTGCAAAACACTTAATAGAAAGAAGAAAACGTCAAGCAAGAGAAAAAGCAATAAATCAAGTGAATAAAGTAACATTAGACAATTTATTTAGTCAAATGGAAGAAGGAAAACTAAAAGTATTAAACTTAATTGTAAAAGCAGATGTACAAGGTTCAGTAGAAGCTGTAAAACAAGCATTAGAAAAACTACAAAACGAAGAAGTAAGAGTAAAAGTAATCCATGCAGCAGCAGGAGCAGTAAATCAATCAGATGTAACTTTAGCAAAAGTATCAAATGCTATCATTATTGCATTTAATGTAAGACCAGATAGTATGGCAAAAGAAATGGCAGAAAAAGATGGCGTAGAAATAAAACAATATTCTATCATTTATCAAGCAATAGAAGATGTAGAATTAGCAATGAAAGGAATGCTAGAACCAAAATATGAAGAAAAAGTAATTGGAAATGCTGAAGTAAGACAAACATTTAAAATATCAAATGTTGGAACAATTGCAGGCTGCTATGTAATCTCAGGAAAAGTAGAAAGAAATGCAGGAGTAAGAGTAATACGTGAAAATGTAGTAATTCATGATGGACATTTAGCAACATTGAAAAGATTTAAAGATGACGTAAAAGAAGTAGGAAAAGGATTTGAATGTGGAATTCAAATTGAAAACTACAACGATATAAAAGAAGGCGACATGATAGAAGTATACATTATGGAAGAAATTAAGAGATAGGAGGAAAAAAATTGCCAGAAAATCAAAATAGATTAGGTCGTATTGATGAAGAATACAGAAAAGAGATTAGTCAAATTATTAACTACGAATTAAAAAATCCTAATGTAACAGGCTTAATTAGTGTAACTAAAGTTAAAGTAACTAATGATTTGAAATTTGCAAAAGTTTATGTTAGTATTTTAAATTCAAAAAATATAAAAGAAACATTAGCAGGTTTAAAGAAATCATCAGGCTTTATAAGAAGTGAGTTAGCAAGAAGAGTCAATTTAAGAAATACACCAGAAATTATTTTCGAATTAGATGATTCTTTAGAATATGGTGCTAAAATTGACAGTATTTTAAAAGAAATTATGCCAAAAAAAGAAGAGGAGAATTAATATATGACTTTAGATGAGATTTTAAAAGAAATAAAAGATGCCAAAAGAATAGTAATATTGACACATGAATCACCAGATGGTGACGCAATAGGAAGTAGTTTGGCTGTAAAACTTATGGTAGAAAATTTTGATAAAGAAGCAGATGTAATAATTCCAGAATATTCTAGACTATTTAATTTCTTACCAGCAATTGACCAAGTAAAAAAGGAATCTGAAATAAAAAAATATGATTTAGCAATATCAGTAGACTGTGCGGACTTAAAAAGATTAACTAAAAAAGAATATTTTGAAAATGCTAAAAAAACAATTGTAATAGACCATCATGGAAGTAATAAAATGTATGGTGATTTAAACTATGTTAATCCAGTTTCACCAGCTTGTTGCGAAATTTTAGCTGGAATGTGCGAGTATTTTGAAGTTGACATTACAAAAGAAATTGGAACTTGTATTATGACTGGAATTATTACAGACACGGGAGGATTTAGACATCCTGGAATTAATCCAGAAACTTTTGAATTTACGGCAGAACTAATTCGTAAAGGAGTTGATATACCAGATATCTATAAAAGAACTTTACGTACTAAAACAAAGGCAAATTTCTTGTTAACCAAAAGAGTAATAGAAAGAATGGAAATATTAGAAGAAGGAAAAGTAACATTTACGTATATCAATTCACAAGATGAAAAAGAAGTTGGGGCTGAACCGGGAGATCATGAGGGATTAGTTGATATTGGTAGAGACATTGAAGGTGTAGAAGTTTCTATTTTTATTAGACAAAAAGGAGGAGAAAACTCTTATAAAATATCTTTGCGTTCAGGAAGTAATGTTAATGTCTCTGATATTTGCCTAATGTTTGGTGGCGGAGGCCATCCAAAAGCAGCAGGAGCTTTAGTGCAAGGAGATTTGGAACAGGTAAAAGAAAAAGTTCTAAAAGAAGTGAAAAAAGCACTTAAATAAGAAGAAAAATATAAATTATATTCATGCTAAATAAAAGGAGAAACACATGAATGGAATTATAATCATAAATAAACATAAAGGTTGTACATCCCATGATATTGTATATCGAGTAAGAAGAATAGTAAATACTAAGGTAGGACATACAGGAACATTAGATCCAATGGCAACAGGAGTGTTGCCATTATTAATTGGAAAAGGAACACAATGTTCTAAATATATTATTAATCATGACAAAATTTATCAAGTGAAATTACAGTTGGGACAAAAAACAGAAACTGCAGATAGCGAAGGAAGTGTCACAGAAGAAAAGCAAATAAAAGAAGAGAATATGACCACAAAAATGATAGAAAAAGTATTCAAAAGTTTTATAGGAAAACAAGAACAAATACCACCTATGTATTCAGCCATCAAAGTAAAAGGAAAAAAGCTTTATGAATATGCAAGAAAAGGACAGACAGTAGAAATAAAGCCAAGACAAATTGAAATCTATGACATTGAATTAATAGGAATAGATACGCAAAAAAAACAAATTGAGTTCAAAGTAAACTGTTCTAAAGGAACTTATATTAGAAGTTTATGTGAAGATATAGCAACAAAGCTTGAGACAGTGGGTCATATGTGTGAATTAAAAAGAATACAAGTTGGAAATTTTAATATTGCTAATTCAATAACCTTAGAAGAGTTAGAAAGTCAATATGAAAACAAAGAATGGATAAAATCACATATGATTTCAATAGAAGAACTATTTAAAGAAAAACATGTAATAGAACTAGACGATATAAAATTAAAGTTATTTTTAAATGGTGTGCAATTAACAAAAGAGGAAAAAGATGGAATTTACAGAATTTATAACAGAAAACAATTTATAGGAATAGGAGTTATAAAAAATAATTTATTAAAAAGAGATATTATAATTTAGCATATTAAAGAAGTCACTTTCATATAGTTTATTAAAAGTATATGAGGAGTGATTTTTTTGTATTATGTTCAAGAGGCTGACAAGCCTAATATATTATTAAATCTATTTAATATCATAAGACTGGAAGAGGATAAAATTATATTGCCAATTACTGTGCAAGAAGAAATAAATCCAAAAAAAGCTAGAAAACTAGCTCAAAAAACTAAAAAAATTTTAGATGAGACAACTTGTAATAAAATTATTCTTAGCAAGGAGATAAAAAAACAGAAAAATTATAAAAATTATTTGTATAGCAACAATATTGATATAGTAGATGGAAAATGGTTGTTTGAAGTATTATCTGCTAAAAGTTTAGAATATATTATAAATAAAAAAAATATGAAAAAAGAAGAAACACAAGTATCTATACTAGTAAATGAAATGACAGATAATATATTAGAAAATATAAGACAAATTGTTCAAGAATATAAGAGAGTGAACATAGTAACTAACCATATTGAAAAATTTAAAAAAATAGAAGAAGAAATCTTGAGAAAAGATGGGATAATGATAAATGTAAATAACAACAAAAGAAAAAGCCTAATAAAATCTAAAATAATCTTAAATGTAGATTTCCCGACAGAATTAATAAATAAATATAATATATATGATGAAGCAATTATTGTAAATTTGAAAGGCAATGTCAAAATTAATAAGAAAAGATTTAATGGGATGAATATTAATAATTATCAAATTAGTTTTTACAATTCTGAAGAATTTGATTATGATAAAAGCAATTTATATGAACAAAAGGATATTTATGAGGCACAAATTTACCAAAAACAACCCTTTGAATATATTGAAAGGAAAATAAAAAGAGATAAGGTAAAAATAATCCAATTAGTGGGAAATAGGACAACTTTATAGCTTTTGTACTAATAATACAAATTCTTAAAATTTTATTTAAAAGCTTTTCTTTTTTATTAAAATATAATATAATGTATTTGGCGAATTTGAAGTTGGCAAGGAGGTAATGAAATGCCAAGTAATAGAAATGAAAGAAATAATAAAGCAAAACCACATAGAGTACAAAAAGGAAAAAGAAGACCAACAAAAAAAACGGAGACAGACAGTAAAACTGGCAATAAACCACATGTTAAAAGAACGAAGAATGGTAAAAAGAAAAAACAACATCCAAAATTAATGATGGCACTAAAAATAGCAGTAGTAGTATTTTTATTAATGTGCGTTATAGGTGCAGGAATTGTAGCAGGAATGTTTTTTGGATTATTTGGGGACGAATTTGAAATAACCAAAGAAGAATTAAAAATTGGAGCATCAAATTCGGTAATTGTAGATGCTAATGGGGGAATAGTTGCTAACCTAAGTGGTGATGAAAAAAGAAAAATTATCACACTAGAGGATATGGCAGAATACTTACCAAAAGCATATGTAGCAATCGAAGATGAAAGATTTTATAAACATAATGGTGTAGATTTTAAAAGAACAGCAGGAGCAATATTAAATACATTAATGGGAAATAGTTCTTATGGTGGAAGTACCATCACACAACAATTAGTAAAAAATATAACAAAAGATGATGAGACATCGGGATTAGCTGGAATCTTTAGAAAAGTAAAAGAATGGGCAAAAGCATATCAAGTAGAAAGAATGATATCTAAAGATCAAATATTAGAACTATATTTAAACATATTATATGTAGGTGGAGAAGGTAATTTACATGGTGTAGAGTTAGGAGCAGAGTACTATTTCAACAAAAGTGCAAAAGACCTAAGTTTAGCAGAATGTGCTTACTTAGCTGGAATCAATAGTTCACCTAATTATTATAATCCATATAAATTAGCATCAGATAGTGACACAGAAGAAAAGAGAAATGAAAGAATAAAAAATAAAACACTAACAGTTTTATCTAAAATGAAGGAACTAGGATATATAGAAAACGAAGATGAATATAATCAAGCAGTAGAACAAGTAAATGCGGGATTAGCATTTTCAAAAGCTGAAGTTGCTTCAAGTAGTAACTATTCTTATCATACAGATGCAGTTATTGACCAAGTAATAAATCAAGTAATGGAAGAAAAAGATATTTCAAGACAATTAGCAGAAAACTATGTATATAGTAGTGGATTAACTATTTATTCAACAGTAGACACTACTATCCAAGCAAGGTTAGAAGAAGAATATAAAAAAGACAAATATATAAAATCAGGTAGAGATAAAAATGCAGATGGAACTCTTGTAAATGAACATACACAATCAGGAATGGCAATTGTTGATTATAAAACAGGAAATGTTGTAGGAATTGCAGGAGGATTAGGAGAAAAAACTGAAGCTGGATGGAATAGAGCTACACAAATGAAAAAGCAAACAGGATCATCTATTAAACCAATTGCGGATGTGGCTCCAGCACTAGAAGAAGGCGTTATTACACCAGCAACTGTTTATTATGACGTAAAAACAGATTTTGGAGGAAATTACGCACCTAAAAATGATGGAAACAAATATGAAAATGGACCAATTAATATTAGAAGATTTATTGCATTATCTAGAAATATACCAGCAGTTAAAATAATGAAAGAACTAACACCTAAAAAATCACTAGAATATTTAACAAAAATGGGATTATCTTCATTAGATGAAACAGAAGATAATGTATTGGCTCTAGCTATTGGTGGTATGACACATGGAGCAAGTCCATTAGAAATGGCAGCAGCTTATGGAACAATTGCAAATGACGGTGTATATATAACACCAACATTCTATACAAAAGTAGTTGACTCAAGCGGAAATACAGTTTTAGAACCAAAACAAGAACAAACAAGAGTATTTTCTGAGCAAACAGCATATTTAACTAAGTCAATTACACAAGAACCAACAAAAAGTGGAGGAACAGCTACATACTGTGCTATTTCTGGAATGGATGTAGCAGCAAAAACAGGAACAACAGATAGCAGTTATGATAGATGGCTTTGTGGATTTACACCATATTATGCAGCAGCAACATGGTTTGGTTTTGATAATAATGAAGAAGTAAGAGGATTTACTCAAAACCCAGCAGGACAAATTTGGGATGCTGTTATGACAGATATACATAAAAACTTAGAAGGCGCATCTTTCCAAAAGCCTTCTGGAATTGTAGAACAAACTGTATGTAGAACAACAGGATGTTTAGCTACAACAGGGTGTACAGATACATATAAAGAAATGTTTGCATCTAATCATTTACCAGAAAAATGTGAAGGGCATGGAAGTCAATTGATTTGTACAGAAAGTAATAAGGTAGCAACAGACTACTGTTCACAATATTGTGACGTAAAAACAAATTATTATGGAGCGGTTATTCCAAAAGAACAATTAAAACTTTGGACACCACTAAATAATGTATCTGGAGCCTCAGGAACTAGAGTAAATGAAATATGTGATATTCATACAAAACCAAAAGAAGTTGAAAAACCAAAAGAGCCTGAGAAACCAAAAGAAAATAATACAAGTAATACAAATACAAACACAAATAATTCGACAGATAATACAAATACAAACACAAATCCAGGTCAAAATGAAACAGATAATACATCAAACACTAATACAGAATAGAATAATAGAGATGTGAGAGGTTCTCACATCTCATATTAAAATATAAGGAGGAGAAAATGGATATTTATTTCTATAATACGCTTACAAAAGGTAAAGAAAAATTTATACCAATTGATAAAACAGAAGTAAAAATCTATTCATGTGGACCAACTGTATACAAAGATGCTACAATAGGAAATATGAGAACTAATATTTTTCAAGATGTTCTAAGAAGAGTATTACGCTATAATGGTTATGGAATTAAACATGTTATGAATATAACTGACGTAGGTCATTTAGTATCAGATGGCGACGAAGGAGAAGACAAGATGCTAAAATCAGCAAGGGAAGAACATAAAACGCCATTAGAAATAGCTGAACATTATACAAAATTATTTTTTGAAGATTTAGAATCTTTAAACATTGAAACACCTGAAGTTATTTGTAAAGCAACAGAACACATAAAAGAAATGTTAGCATATGTAGAAGAATTAATGGAAAAAGGTTATGCTTATGAAACATCTACGGCTATTTATTTTGACATATCAAAATTAGACAAATACCCTGTCCTTTCAAATTTAAACTTAGAAGAGCAAAAGGCAGGGGCTAGAGTTGATGTAGATAAAGAAAAAAGAAATCCTTATGATTTTGCATTATGGATTAAAGCGCCTGAAAATCATTTAATGAAATGGGATAGCCCTTGGGGACCAAGTTATCCAGGATGGCATATTGAATGTTCTGCAATGGGAAGAAAATATTTAGGAGAGCAATTTGATATTCATACCGGAGGAATTGATTTAATACCAACACATCATGAAAATGAAATAGCACAAAGCAAAGGTGCCTGTGGAAAAATACCTGCTAAATACTGGATGCACGGGGAATACTTATTAATCGACGGTGGAAAAATGTCAAAAAGTTTAGGTAATGTTTACTTAATTAGAGATTTAATAGAAAAAGGATATGACCCAATTGTTTATAAACTATTTAGTTATTCTTGCCATTATAGAAACAAATTAAATTTCACATGGGAAGGAATTGAAGCGACATCTAAATCATTAGAAAGATTAAAAAGTGGATATAGAAATCATTTAGAGGGAAATGACGAAGTAAGTGATGAAATAATAGCAGAATATGAAGAAAAATTTCATAAAGCAATTAATGATGACTTAAACATGCCAGCTGCTATGGGAGTAGTATGGGAAGTAGTTAGAAATGAGAAAAAATCACCTAAATTGGCTAACTTATTGTTAAAATTTGATACGGTTTTAGGATTAAAAATTAATGAAGAAACAACTAAGGAACAAAAAATGATACCAGAAGAAATTTTAAAATTAGTTCAAGAAAGAAAAATCGCAAGAGAAAATAAGGATTGGGCAAAATCGGATGAATTAAGAAATTTGATTAGAAGTAAAGGTTACGAAATAAAAGATACAAAAGAAGGTACACAAATTAATAAAATATAATGAAAAGTCGTTAGAAATCATCTAACGACTTTTTGACATTTCGCTCATAATTAAATTGAAGGCAATATCTGCAACAATTTCTTTCGAATAAGAAGAAGTATCTATAACTTCATATGGAATAGTCAAAGATTTTTTGAAATCATCCAACAAAGTGTTATACTCTTCAAGGAAATTATTGTTAACAATACGCCCTTCTCGTCCCTTTCTTTTGATAGAAACATCAGGAGAAGCTTTAAATATTAACAAAAAGTCAGGAGATAAGCAGCATTTTAAAGAATCTAAAAAATTGATTAACTCTGTGTATTGATAACACGAATCTACTCTATGTGATAAAAACTGTAAAGTAAAAACAATACCATCAATTAATCCTCTATCTATTAAAATAATATCATATTCTGAACTATATTTAGCTTCAATAATTTGATTTAATGTAATAAATCTCATAGATAAGTGTGCTTCAAAAGAAGCGTAAGGAATGTTTTTGTCTACAATTTCTGCAGATTCTACAATATAGCAAACTTTTAGTCCGCGTAAGGTAAACCGATTGATAAGATTCTTAATGCAGGTAGTTTTTCCGGCCTCTGGTGAACCAGAGAATTCTACCATAAAAGGATACTTTGTATTTGACATAAAATACCTCCTTTATAATGTATACAAAAGTTTACGAAAGAAGTATAACATACTCTAAAAATAAAGTAAACAATTAATTGAAAAATTTCAAGTTTCTACGTTTGGCATAAACTTGAAAAAGTCTTCCTCGGTCCTTCCTTCCTAAAAGGGATAAAATACAAAAATAGAGT
>CALYAH010000067.1 GCA_944393455.1 uncultured Clostridia bacterium | reverse complement strand
TATATGGTAAAAACTCATATATTTCTTCTATTTTTGTATTTGGTTTTATTGAAATTCCAACCTTACAATGATTTTCTTTTATGTAATTTATCATTTCAAAAACTTCTTCTTTACTTTTACAAGATTCTAAATGAAATGTAATTATATTTGGTTCTACTGCTAAAAAGTCACTGACTGCATTCTTTACATCTTCTACCATTAAATGAACATCTAATGGTAAGTTTGAAATTCTTTTTATATAGGATGCGTATTCTAGCATTTTTTTATATGTATCTTTTTCTACAAATTTCCCATCCATAACATCGATATGAAAATAATCCGTTTTTGCAGCTTCTAATCCAAAAAATGTAGATGATTCCTCTCCTTTTTTTACTGAAAGTATAGATGTTGATATTTCTACCATTTTTTTCTTTCCTCCTTTTGTTTTAATTCTTGATAGATTTTACAAAATCTATCATATCTTTCTTTTGTTATTTTCCCTTCTTGTAGCGCCTCTTTTATCCCACAATTTTCTTCTTTAATATGGGTACATCCAACAAATTCACAATTGCTTATATATTCTTTAAATTCTTTAAAATATTTATCTAATTCTTTACTTTCTATTTCTGAGATATCAAATGTTGAAAATCCCGGTGTATCAGCAATAAAAGTGTTCTCATCTATCTCGTACAATTTAATTGCTGTTGTTGTATTTTTACCTCTCTTATTCCTTTTGCTAATTTCTCCTTCTAGCGTTACATCTTTGTCAAATATAGCATTAATCAAAGTAGATTTTCCAACACCAGAATTTCCTGAAAATGCATTAACATTGTTTTTTAATTCTTTTTTTAAATCTTGTATTCCTTTTTTATTTTTAGCTTCTGTTTCTATAACTTTGTATCCTATATTTTCATATATATTTTTTATCTCTTTAAATTGTTTTTCCTTATCTAAATCTGTTTTATTTAGTACAATAATTGCTTTAATTCTAAGCCACTCCGCAAATGCTAATTGTTTATCTAACATTAATAAATCTGGTTTTGGATTTTTACTAGATACTACAAAAACAATTTGCGTAATATTTGCTAATTTTGGTCTTTTTACATATACTTTTCTTTCTTCTATCTCATTAATTACTGCTTTTTTATTTTCTTCTTCTATAACATCTATTTTTACAATATCTCCAACAATAGGAATTATTTCATCCTTTTTAAATTTTCCTCTTGCTGTTGCTTCATAGATTTTAGATGATTTATCATCATTTACCTTTACTCTATATAAATTTGAAATATTTTCTATGATAATTCCCTGCATCTTTCCTCCTTTTTGTGTTCTTAAATCGTTTTTATTATACTATTTAAAAATAGAAATGTCCAGTAAAATAAAAACCAGTTCGAGTTTTTACCCAAACTGGTCTTTTATTATTCAAACGTACATGTTGTAGTTGAATTCATATTAATTTCTTTCGTTCCTTTTACTATATCATCAACATACACTTTTATTGTAACTGTTCCTTTTGCACTAAAGCTTGCACTAATATTAGTTGTATTTTTTGGCTTTTCTTCATTATAAATAGTATCATTTCCAACTACTATCTTTACTGTTCCCTTTTCTACTACTTCATTTCCATCTTCATCCTTGCTTGGTGTATAATTTAAAAGTGATTTTAAGTTTACATTTACAGTTCCTTGTTTTAATTCATCTTTTTTATTTACTGTAATAGTTATTGTTGTTCCTTCATCTACAGTTTTGCCTGCCTCTATACTTTGTTTTAAAACAACTCCATTATCTTTTGATGAATCTTCGTCATATGCCACATTTACTTTTAACCCTAAATCTTCTAATGCCTTTTTAGCATCTGCCTCTGATTTTCCTGAAACACTTATTACATCTACTTGTTTAATTCCTGTTCCAGTACTTACGTGAATTTTTACTGTATCTCCTGCAAAAGCTTCTGTTTCTGGATCAGTTTCTTGAGATATTACATATCCTTCTTCTACTTTTTTGCTAGTTTCTTCTATAACTTCTACTTTTAATTTTGCCTCTTCTAATGCTGCTATTGCCTCATCTCTTTCCATTCCTACTACTTTTGGTACTGTTGTTTTTTCTTGTCCTTTACTAATAACAACTTTTACAGTACTTCCTTGTTTTACTTTATTAAATCTTTCCATATAGGTTGGATCTTGTGAAATTACTCTACCTTCCTCTACATCTTTGTTATATTCTTCTTTTTCTACTTCAAATACCAGTTTGGCATCTTCTATTGCTTTTTGCGCTTCTTCTCTTGTCATTCCCACTACATTTGGCATTTCTACTTCTGGCGGATTTGTCAAATTTAAAGCTAATATTGTTCCACCTAAACTTAAGACAAATAATAGTACTAATCCTATAAATATGCTTAATCCTTTATGATTTTTAATGAAAGTCTTGAATTTTCCATCTTTCTTTCCTTTTGCGTTTCTATCTTGTTTTTCGTTTTTGTAACTATTTGTATTAATTACTTGTGTTTTAGCAGTAGGGTCATATTCTAAATCTTCTACAAAATCACCATCTGGATTTTTTAAAGCCTTTCTTAAATCTACTAACATATCTGAAGCTGTCTGATATCTTAATGTTATATCTTTTTGTAAGGCTCTCATAATAATTTTATTAACTGCTGTTGGTACATTTGGATTTACTTCGATTGGCTCCTCTGGCTCTTCTTGCATATGTTTTAATGCTACTGAAACTGGTGTGTCTGCATCAAATGGTACTTTTCCTGTTACCATTTCATACATAACTACTCCTAGAGAGTATAAATCTGACTTTGCATCTGTATATCCTCCTCTTGCATGTTCTGGTGAAAAATAGTGTACAGATCCAATTGTAGTTCCAAAGGCAGTTATAGTAGAATTAGATACCGCTTTTGCTATTCCAAAGTCTGTTACTTTGGCAACTCCATCTTCTGTAATAATAATGTTATGTGGTTTAATATCTCTATGTATTATATTGTTTTTATGTGCCATTTCTAACGCAGAAGCAATCTGTATTGCTACATTAATTGACCATTTCCATGGAAGTGGACCTCTTTCTTTTATAATAATCTCCTTTAGTGTCTTTCCTTGTATTAGTTCCATTACAATATAGTATAAATTACCGTCTACTCCTACATCATAAATTGATACTATATTTGCATGTGTTAGTCTTGCAGCTGATTGTGCTTCTACTTCAAATCTTTTTATAAATTCTTCATCTGTTGTAAATTCATCTCTTAGTATTTTTACGGCAACATCTCTTTTTAACACTTTATCTGTTGCTTTATATACAGTAGCCATTCCGCCATTTCCTATTTTTTCGATAATCTCATATCGATTTCCTAATAGCTTACCTTCTAAATTCATATTTATCTCTCCTTAAATCTGTTTATTTGTAGATTGCTATATATTTTTTATAACAATAACTGTTATATTGTCATATCCGCCATTTTCATTTGCTATTTTCACTAATTCTTTTGGCGCTTGTTCTATATCTTTCTTAGCTTGTTTAAAAATTTCTTCTTGTGATACTAAATTTGTTAGTCCGTCTGAATTCATGATTAAAATATCTTCTTTTAAAAATCCTTTTACCATGACGTCTGGCTCTACAAATGCATTACATCCGAAGTGCTTTCATTAACATATTTTTTTGTGGATGATGTACTGCCTCTTCTTGTGTAATCGTTCCATCTTTTACTAATTTTTGAACATAACTGTGGTCTTGTGTTAATTTTCTCATAAAATCTTTTCTGATTCTATATATTCTGCTATCTCCTACATGTCCAATAAACACTCTATTATTATATATTAAGCATATTTCCAAAGTAGTACCCATTCCAACTAATTCTTTGCTCTCTTTAGATTTTTCATACACTACCATATTGGCATATTCCATACTACTACCAACTAATTGAATAATACTGTCTTTGTCTTTTGGTATTTCTTTAAAGTTGTTTTCAATATAATTTTTGGCCGATTGTATAGCTAAATTACTTGCTATTTCTCCGCCTTTGTATCCTCCCATTCCGTCAGCAAGCATATATAATTGTACTTCATCTAAAGAATCAGATATATAATATGAGTCTTGATTTATTTCTCTAACCTTTCCTATATCTGATTTTGCATAGGCCTTTATCATGTTTTCACCTCTTTTTCTTAGTGTTTTTTATATATTTTTTTAGTCACATTTTCACTTGTCTCCTTTATATCACAACTTTATATTTTTTGCAATCATTTTATCTGCTTAATTTGAAATATTGCAAACTTTGAATTGATGTCTCCTTCCTTAAGGGGGTATATTAAATAAAACATAGAGTGCTTGATTGGAATGAAAAATAGAAATTGTTAGGTAATAGAATGAGTAAGATTCAGCTAAAATCAATAATTAATATATCTAAATATTATACTTAATCTACCTTCATGAACAAAGAAATTATAAAATTAGCTAAATGGCACCTCCCAAAAGGGTTTGGTATCCTCCATTTAGCTAATTTAATAATTTCTAATGTTTATTCAGTTGCAATCGTATAATCTTTAGCTATATTAATTATTGATTTTACGATGAAAAAGGCTCGAGCTATTACCTTACAATTTTTTTTGAATGTAATGAACAAGCTCTATGTTTTATTTAATATACCCCCTTAAGGAAGGAGACATCAATTCCAAATTTGCAAAAAATTTTACGTTGACGTTTCTTTTAATTGCCTGTATAATATATATATTAAAGATTTAGGAGATTTTTATTTATGAATAACAATTTAGAAAAATTAGAATTTTACAAAATTTTAAATTTATTAAGTCACCATTGTACTACTTATATAGGAAAAGAAATGGCCCTTAATCTATCACCTAGTAACTCTATTGATACTGTTCAAACTCTATTAAAAGAAACAGAAGAGGCCATTAATTTAATATATAGAAATTCTACACCTACTTTTTATGAGATAAAAAATATTGATATCGAATTAAAAAATCTAGAAAGTAATATTACCTTATCTTGTCAATCATTATTAAATTTAAACTTAATTTTTAGATTATCACATGAACTAAAGGAATATTTTAATAAAGATTTTTTAGACAATTTAGAATATCCTATTTTATCTACACTTTTTAGCGAACTTTATTCTAATAAAAGTATAATTGATAGAATTAGTAATTGCATTTTAGATGAAAATACTATTGATGATAAAGCTTCTTCTAATTTGCAATCAATTCGAAAAAAACAAAGAAAACTAGAACAAGATATTCGTAACAAATTAAATGATATGATTCATTCTTCTAGTTACTCTAAATACATTCAGGAAAATATTGTTACAATTCGAAATGATCGATTTGTTATTCCTGTAAAAGAAGAGTATCGCTCTCAAATTAAGGGATTTGTTCATGATATTTCCAATGCCGGTTCTACTGTTTTTGTTGAGCCAATTACTGTATTTGAAATGAATAATGAACTTAGTAAGTTAAAAGTTGAAGAAGAAATAGAAATAGAAAAAATTTTGCAACAATTATCTTCTTTATTTGCTCCTTATACAGCGGAATTAAAGTCAGATGTTATTTTAATTGGAAAATTAGATTTTATTTTTGCTAAGGCTAGCTATTCAAAATCTATAAAAGGTATTACTCCTAAGATAAATAGTCAAAAAGAAATTAATCTAATTCAGGCAAGGCATCCTCTTATAGATGCTAATAAAGTTGTACCTATTTCTGTTAACCTAGGAAGTGAATTTTCTACTCTTTTAATTACTGGACCTAACACGGGTGGTAAAACAGTTACCTTAAAAACAGTTGGCTTACTTTCTTGCATGGCATGTAGTGGCTTAAATATTCCTGCTAATGAAGGTTCTAGTGTTTTTGTTTTTGACCATATTTTTGCTGATATTGGAGATGACCAAAGTATTAGTGATTCTTTAAGTACTTTTTCATCTCATATGCTAAATATTGTTGATATTATCAATCATGTAACCTATAATTCATTAGTATTAGTAGATGAGTTAGGTTCTGGTACTGACCCTATCGAAGGTGCCAATCTTGCAATTAGTATTCTAGATTATCTTAAAAACATAGGATGTTTAACAATTGCAACCACTCATTATCAAGAACTTAAACAATATGCCTTGACTACAGATGGTTTTGAAAATGCTTCTGTTGAATTTAATGTTAAAACATTAACTCCAACTTACAAATTATTAGTTGGTATTCCCGGAAAAAGTAATGCTTTTGAAATTAGCAAAAATCTTGGTATACCTAATGAAATAATTAAACAGGCAAAGTCGCTAATGTCTTCTGAACAAGTAAATATCGAAGAATTGTTAAAAAATATTTATGATAGTAAATCAGAAATCGAAAAAGAAAAAGAAGAAATAGGACAAAAGTTACAACGCATTTCTGAACTAGAAAAATCTTTAGAACATGACAATGAGACTTTAAAAAAGCAAGAACAAGAATTAATTAATACTGCTAAAGTGAAAGCTAGAAATATACTGTTAGAGGCCAAAGAAGATGCTAATGATATAATAAAAGAAATGTCTAAATTAGCTTCATCTGATTTGAAATCTGCAGATAAATTACGAAATAAATTGAATCAAAAAATTAAAAACATTCATATTCTAGAAGATAACACTAGCTCTCATACAGACAAATCTAATAGTTTAGATACTAAAGATATCAAACCAAATACTGAAGTTTTTGTTAAGACTCTTGGTAAAAATGGAACTGTGCTTTCTCGTATTTCTAAGTCAAATGAGGTACTAGTTCAAGTTGGTATGATAAAAATGAATGTAAATATAAAGAATTTAGAAAAACCTCATCAAGATAATAGTTCTAAGGTGTCTTCTAGCATAGTAACAACTTCTAGTTATACTAGTATTTCTAAGTCTAAAACTGCTAAATCGGAAGTTAATGTTATTGGTTTAAATGTTGAAGAAGCTGTTTTTGTAGTAGATAAATTTTTAGATGATGCAAGCTTAGCTAAACTTCAGACAGTTCGCATTGTCCATGGTAAAGGAACTGGTAAATTAAAAAACAGTATTCATAAATTTTTAAAAACCAATCCTCATGTTAAATCTTTTAGAATTGGAACTTATGGAGAGGGCGAAATGGGGGTTACTGTTGTTGAATTAAAGTAAAAAATACATATGTTAAAAGATATCTCTTTTGACATATGTATTGCTTTTTTATAAGGGATGTTAATTAACAATTTCTGATTCTGACATTATTCTTTTTATTTCTTTTAACAATGCCTTTTTAAAATTTTCTACTGCGCTTTTTAAACTTTCTATCGTAATATTCCTTTGAAATGATTCTGTCGTCACATCTTGTTGTAACTTAATCATATCCGCAACTGTTTCTCCTATCACTTGTTGCTTAATCCAAAAATCCAATTCTTTTGAAAATTTAGTATCATCAAATATTACGCTTAAATATGAGTCTTCATATTTAATTCCTTTTTCTTCAATTTGACAAATGATATATTCTTGAATTTTTTGGATTTGTTCCTGAAATTCATCACTTTCCCAAATTTCATCCAATATTTTATCCAAGTTTCTACTTTCAAATATTTGATTAATAGATTCAGCACTAGCAATAAAATATAGACGTGTAATTATTTCTCCATCCTGATTAATTCGTTTGACTTTTTTCATTTGTTTTCTCTCCTCCTGCCATATCCCTTATTTTAAGCCAATTTTCCTTTCTATTATAGCAACCATTTTATGTATAGTCAAGTTATTCCGTTTACAATTTATACGTACTTTTCAATTAGAATTACTGTTCTTCCGCTTCTTGTTATTCCTGCAAATTCTTTTATAACAAATCTTCCCTTTCCTCGAATTGTAATAATATCATTTAACTTTACTTGTTTAGAAAGTTTCGTTTCATTCTGACCATTTACAAATACTCTTTCTTGTTCAATAATTTGTGCTGCTTTACTTCTAGAAGTTCTTGCTAAATCAGACACAATATTATCTAAACGTAATGATGGTACAATAATTTTTACTTCTTCTATTCTTATTTCCTTTTTTCTTAAATTTGAAAGTTTTTCTATTATAATTTTGCTTTTTTCAAATCTTGTAAGTGAAGGTAGCTCTTTTTTTAATATTTCTGCAAAATCATCTACCACTATAATATCTGCTCCGTCATCTGAAACTAATATATCTCCTACCTTTTCTCTTTTTAATCCTAATTTAACTATTCCTCCTAGATAATTTCTATGAGAATACTTTCCTTTTTCTTCTTCTGGCAATGTAATTCTAATAACTTTTAACATCTTATCATAGTTTTTGCTTAACATTTCCTCATCATATTTTTCTGGATATATTATTAAAATTTTTCTTTCACTTTCTTCATATCCTCCATATAATTTGTAACTTTCAAATTTTATTTTTCTTAAAAAATTTTCTACCAAAGATATTTGATACATATCTAAAAAATCTGTATATTCTATTTTTTGCCTTGCCTTCGAAAATTCTATTTTATCTAAAACTTGTGATAAACATATTTTGTCTTCCTGCTTTTTATATTCTTTTAAAATTTCTTGCTTATTCATTTTTATTTCCTTTCATTGCTTTTATTTGCTTAATATCAATTTGTTTAAAAATGTATTTAGCATCTTGGTGATATATCTTTTCTAATTCATCTACTGTTCCATGTTTAATAAATTCGTCTGGATAACCATAAGATTGCACATTAATATTTTGTAATTTATTATCAATTATTAGTTCTTTTATTGCTGTTGCTAAACCATTAATAATAGTTCCATCTTCTATCGTAATAACTCTTTTTGTCTTTTTAATAGATTTTAATAAAGTTTCGTTGTCAAGAGGTTTTAAAAATCTACTATTAATAACTTCTGCATATATATCTTCTTTTTTTAACATATCTGCTACTTTTTTTGCTCTTTCAACTGTTTTTCCTATTGCTATTATTGATATGTCTTCTCCTGATTCTAAGATTTCTGCTTTTCCATATTTTATACTTTCATGTTTTTCAAATTTTTCATTTGGCTCTCCACCTCTTGGATATCGAATCACTACTGGTTTTCCTAGGTTTACTGCCATTTCTAACATGTCTTCTAATTCTTTAAAATCTTTTGGTGCCATAATTGTTAAATTCGGTACCAATCTAAAAAATGCCATATCCAATGTTCCTTGGTGCGTTTCACCATCTGCTCCTACAATACCAGCCCTATCTACGCACATTATAACCGGTAAATTTTGAATTGCTATATCATGTATTACTTGATCATATGCTCTTTGGTAAAATGATGAATAAATTGGGACAACTGGTATTGTTCCAACTTTTGCCATTCCAGCTGCTAATCCTAATGCATGTTGTTCTGCAATTCCAATATCAAAAAATCTATCCGGGAATTCCTGTTGAAATTCTTTAAGTCCTGTTCCATCTTTCATAGATGCTGTAATAGCTACAATCTTATCATTCTTCTTTGCTAATTCTATTAATTTATCTCCAAAAACTTTAGAATAGTCAGGCTTCTTTGCTACTTTTGCCTTTCCTGTTTCTATGTTAAAAGGTGCTGTTGCATGAAATCGGTCTGGATTTTCTTCTGCTATTTTATATCCTTTTCCTTTTTTGGTTAAAACATGGATTAATACTGGGCCTTCTAACTGTTTACTAATATTTAGCATTCTTTCTAACTCTTCAATATTATGTCCATCAACAGGTCATAAATAAAGAAATAAAATATCTTCAAAGAAAATTTTTGGAATAATCAAATGCTTTATACTTCTTTTTATTCTTTGTACAATTTTAACAAATGGTTTTCCTACTACTGGTATTTTATTAATAATATTTTTCATTGAAACATTGGATTTTGTATAAGTTCTTTTAGTTCTTAGTTTACTAAGAAGCATATTGATTCCACCAATGTTTTTCGAAATACTCATTTCATTGTCATTTAATATAACTGTTAATCTTGTTTGGCTCCATCCTGCATCATTTAACGCTTCTAATGCCATTCCTCCTGTCAAGGCTCCATCTCCGGATTACTGCTACTACATTATTTTTTTCTCCTTTTAAATCCCTTGCTCTTGCCATTCCTAATGCTGCTGAAATAGAAGTACTACTATGTCCTGTATTGAAACAATCAGTCTTAGATTCATTTGTTTTAGGAAATCCTGCTATTCCATTTAGTTTTCTTAGCGTTTTTAATTGTTCTCTTCTTCCTGTTATGATTTTATGTCCATACGTTTGATGTCCAACATCCCATACAATTTTATCTTCTGGTAGATTAAAAACTGTATGTATTGCTATTGTTAGCTCAACCACACCTAGATTAGAGGCAAGATGTCCTCCGTTTTCAGACACTACTTCTAATATATATTTTCTCATTTCTTCTGCTAATTTTTTTTGTTCTTCTATATTCAATTTTTTTACATCTTCAGCTGAATTTATTTTTTCTATCATACTATCACCTATTTTGTTTTATATGTATAATATCATTTTTTCGGTATTTTGTAAACCATGCTATTTCTTTATCACAAAATTCGACAAAAAAATGAGACAGATTTGCTCTGTCCCTATTGTCTCACTACCACTTTTTCATCTTCTACTCCTATTTTAGCTAGTTTGTTTTTCTTTAGATTTCCATCTAATATTTCTTCTGCTAGTTTGTCTTCTAGAACATTCTGGATAGTTCTTCTAAGTGGTCTTGCGCCAAAGTTTTTGTCTATTCCTTTACTTGCTATTAATTCTTTTACTTCTGGTTCTAATTCAATTTTGATTTTTTGGTTTTCTAGTCTTTTTGTTACTTCTTCTAGCATAAGGTCTATAATTTTACCAATTTCATTATTAGTTAATTTATGGAATACAATTATTTCATCTATACGGTTTATAAATTCTGGTCTTAGCTCTTTTTTTAATGCTTCCATTACTTCTTTTTTTGTGTCTTCATATTCTTTTTTATTAGCTTCTTCTTCCTCCGAATTTTTACTAAATCCTAACATTTTTTTGTCTGTTATCAATCTTGCTCCTATATTAGATGTCATGATAATTACCGTATTTTTAAAGTTAACTGTTCTTCCTTGACTATCTGTTAATCTACCATCTTCTAATATTTGTAATAGCATGTTCATAACATCTGGATGTGCTTTTTCTATCTCGTCGAAAAGAATTACTGAATATGGTTTTCTTCTTATTTTTTCTGTTAGTTGACCTCCTTCATCAAATCCTACATATCCTGGAGGAGAACCGATTAATTTTGATACTGAGTGTGGTTCCATATATTCTGACATATCAATTCTTATCATAGAATTTTCATCACCAAATAATGCTTCTGCTAATGCTTTTGACAATTCTGTTTTTCCCACACCTGTTGGTCCTAAGAATAAGAATGAACCTATTGGTCTTTTTGGGTCTTTTAATCCAACTCTTCCTCTTCTAATTGCTTTTGCCACTGCTTCTACTGCTTCATCTTGCCCAATTACTCTTTCATGTAAATTCTTCTCTAAATTTTTTAATCTTGCATTTTCATCTTCTGTTATTTTTTTAGCTGGTATTCCTGTCCAATTTGCTATTACCTCTGCAATATTTTCTTCTGTTATATTGGTAATTGCTTTTGTTTTTTTATTTTTCCATTTTTTCTGTTCTTTTTCGTATTTTCCTTTTAATTCTTTTTGTTTATCTCTTAATTTTGCTGCCTTTTCAAAGTTTTGTAATCTAACAGCTTCTTCTTTATCCTTTCCTACTTCTTCTATTTCTTCTTCTAGTTTTTTCAAGTTTTCTGGTTCAGTATAAGTTTTTAATTTTGCACGTGATGCTGCTTCATCTATTAAATCAATTGCTTTATCTGGCAAAAATCTGTCATTAATATATCGTATTGACATTTTTACAGCTGCTTCAATTGCTTCGTCTGTTATTTTAACTCCATGATGCGCTTCATATTTATCCCTAATTCCTTTTAATATTTTTATCGTATCTTTTTCATTAGGTTCATTTACTGTAACTGGGCTAAATCTTCTTTCTAAAGCCGCATCTTTTTCAATATATTTTCTATATTCATTTAATGTTGTTGCACCAATTAGTTGTATTTCTCCTCTTGCTAATAATGGTTTTAAGATGTTTGCTGCATCAATTGCTCCTTCTGCTGCTCCAGCTCCTACAATAGTATGAATTTCGTCAATGAATAAAATGATGTCACCTGCTTTTTTTACTTCTTCCAAAGCTTTTTTGATTCTTTCCTCAAAATCTCCTCTATATTTACTTCCTGCAACCATACCAGAAATATCTATAGTTACTACTCTTTTATTTTTTAATATTTCTGGCACATCACCAGCTACAATTTTTTGTGCTAATCCTTCTACCGCTGCTGTTTTACCTACACCTGGTTCACCAATTAAGCATGGATTATTTTTAGTTCTTCTTGATAAAATTTGGATAACCCTTTCAATTTCTTCTTTTCTTCCTATAATTGGATCTAATTTTCCTTCCTCTGCTTTTTTAGTTAAATCTTCTCCAAATTGATTTAAAGTTGGTGTAGAGTTATAACTTCCTCCTCTTCTTTTTTCTTGTTTTCCTCCTCTTTCTTCTGTATTTAATTCTTCTCCTTCATTAATAACTCTTACTATTTCATTATAAAGTTTTGGAATATTAGTATCTAATTCCATTAAAATTCTTGCAGCTATACTGTCTCCCTCTCTTAAAATTCCAATTAAAAGATGTTCTGTTCCAATATAGTTATATCCAAGTTTTCTTGCTTCTATAAAAGCATTCTCGATAACTCTTTTTGTTCTTGGTGTAAATCCCAATGTTCCTTCTATTGGTGCTTCATGTCCGACCAATTCTACTATTTTGTCAATAACTCTATCAGGTTCCACACCTTGATTGTCTAGTACTTTTGAAGCAACTCCGCTTCCTTCTTTTGCCAAACCATATAAGATATGTTCAGTTCCAATATAACTATGTCCTAATTCGATTGCTAATTCATTTGCCATCTCTATTGCCTTTTTAGCTCTATTTGTAAATTTGTATATCATAAAACTCACTCCTTTCTATTAATATGTCCTTTGGTATTTCCCAAATAGACATGACATTATTTTTCATTTATAATTTGTTTTATTACATCTGCTCTTTTAATATCTCTTTCAATTGCCTCATAATGCTGTCCTAAATATTTTTGTAAATTAGCTGGTTTTGTGTATAAGTATAATTTTTGTACTTTTAAATCACTTAATTCTCTTAAAATCCCTAAATCTGTTCCTAGTTTAATATCTGATAATAAAGTTCTTGATTCTTCATAAGATATTTTTCTACAATTTGTTAAAATTCCATAACTTCTATAAATAATATCTTCTAATTCTAATTCATCTTTTGCTAAAAGTTTTCTAGCTTGTCTTTCTTGTTCTACTATCTTTTGAACAATTATTTTTAAATTTCGTATAATTTCTTTTTCTGTAACGCCAATTGTTTGCTTATTAGATATTTGATACATATCATCTTGTATTTTCGCATTTTCAACATAAATTCCTCTGATATTCATTCCAAAACTACTAATTGCTTCTAAAATCTTTCTTGTGTTTTTTGTTTTTGAAAGTGCTGGTAAGTGTACCATAACAGAAGCTTTTAATCCTGTTCCTACGTCATTTGGGCAACTAGTTAAATAACCATATTTTCTACTTATGGCATATCCTAAAACATCTCCTATTTTTTCATCTAATTCAATTGCTAAATTCAAAGTATTTTCTAAATCTATTCCACAATTAAATACTTGTATTGCTAAATGATTTTCACCGCCTACCATTATACAAATATTCTCATCATCATTTATTAAAATACTTCCTGTTTCACCTCTTTTTAAAGCAAATTCTGGACTAATTAGATTTTTTTCCACTAAACTCATTTTTGTAATGTCATCCATATCTCTTAGTCTTAAAAATTTTAATCCATATCCAATACTATATAGATTATCCTTTACTTTTTTCTCAAGTTTTTCTATATCTTCTTTTTTTTCTAAATTAAATTTAAATTCATTTAGGTTCCTAGCCAATCGGATTCTTGTACTTTTTGCCACATCACAATCTTCACTACTTTGTAAATACCAATTCATATTTTACACTCCTTTATTTTTCTAATTTCTTGATTTCATCTCTAATTTTTGCTGCATCTTCATATCTTTCTTCTTTTATTGCTTCTTTTAATTCTTCTTGTAACTTTTCTATTTTTGTTATCTCTTTGTTTTCCATTTGACTTTCTTTTTCACTTTTTGCATTATTTTTATTATCTATTTTACTGTCAATTATTTTTCCAATTCTCCCTACGTGCCTATTTGCTCCTTGAATTTTTTTAATAATTGGATCTAATCTATCTTCAAATACATCATAGCAATCTTTACATCCTAGTCTTCCACTATTTGCTATATCGTCAAAAGTATATCCACAACTATTACATCTTAGTGTTCTTAATTCATTAAACATAGGCATTAATTCTGGTGTTGAAAAATCTTCCATAAATCCCTCTAAGAAACTTGAAAAATCAATTGGCATACTGAAATCCATTTTTCCAATTCCTAATTTTTGGCTACATTCCTCACATAAATTTAATTCTTTTTTTCTTCCGTTTATATTTTCAGAATATCTAACATTTGCTTCTCTCTTTCCACAATTATCACATAACATACTTCATTCCTCCTCTATATTTAATAACATATTTTTAAAAATCCTTGCACGCACTTGGTCTTTTATATCTTTTGATAATCTAAGCACATTATCATTTGTTGCTACCTTTAAAAGTTTTGCTTCTTGCTTACCGATTATATGATAGGATAAGAAATCACTAATTAACACGTCCACTTCATTTGATGTTAGCTCATTTCCTATATTATTTATGATATGCATAATATAATCTTCTTTGCTACTATTTACTTTTCTTATAGTAATATGTCCTCCACCACCTCTTCGACTTTCTACATAATATCCTTGTGACGGTTTAAATCTAGTGGCTATTACATAGTTGATTTGTGATGGTACACAGTTAAAATGTTCTGCTAATTCGTTTCTTTGAATTTCAATTGCTTCATTTTCTTCATCAAACAAATCTTTTATAAATTCTTCTATTACGTCTGATATTCTCATCTTCTTTCATCTCCTTTGTGATATTTTTTATTGTTTTCTATTCTTCTATTCGTTTTTTGTTGACTTTGACTTTCTTTGACCTACGTTATTATTATACTCCTTTTATATTATTTTTCAAGATTTATTTTTGACCTTTCCTGACTTTTAAAAGTTCTTTTCTTATACTTTTCTCGTTTTATTTGCTTTTTTCTATGTTTATCTCTCTTTTTCTTTCTTTTTTGTCATATTTTCTAATTTATTTACTTTTTCTTTTTGCTCTGGCAATGATACCCATGCAAAATAAGATGAAATAAATTCACCATATTTTGTTGAATCTTCCCCTACTTCTGAAACTGCTGTTTCAACTTGTTTCTCTTTATCTTCTTTTTTGATTTTTCTATTCATAAAAAACACATACCTTTCTTTTTATTGGTATGTGCTTTTTTTTATTTTTTTATACAATCTTTTTTATTTTTCCATTGTTTTTTCTTCTCTTCTAGTTGTTACTATATTCTTATATCTTATAATCTTATTAGAAGTATCTTGTATACTTTCCAATTCTTCTTCCGTTATATTATAATTTTTAATTACATCTTCTCTATCTTTTTGGCCTAAATAATACCATTTTTTGATTATATCATTTAGCTGTTGCTTTCTTACTAGTTTTTCTTCTTTTCCTCCCATTAATACTTTACCATCATATTGTCTATATAAATCTAAAAAGATAGTATCTATTTCATCTGATGTTATTTTGTAAGAACTTAAAATATTGGCTTCTTCCTCTCTTGAAAAACTATTACTTTCTATCATATCAGCAATTTCAAATAATAATAAATTTCTTCTAAAACTCTTCACTTGTTTTTGTGTTTCTTTTAAACATTCTTCTTCTCTATTATCAATATAAAAAGTATTTTTGTATGTTTCATACTCTTTTCGTACTTCTTTATCTTCTAAAAGATGATATATTTCTTCCATCCAATCTGAATTTAATTTATTTGTTTTTGCATTGTGCCTTATAATATATTTCTCTACTGCTTCTTCTATATCCTCATTTTCTTCTTTCATATATCTTAGTACCGCATTACTATCAATATGATGCTGAATAAGAATATGTTTTAATAATACATTATATTTTTCATAAACCCAGTGCGTTGGAGATTTTTGTCCTCTTTTTTGATAATCTTCTATTGCTTCTTCTGGCGTTCTTTTTTTTCTTTTTATTTCTTCATATATAATTCTATAATTTATTTCGTTTTTCATACAATATTCTCTTAAGGTCTGGCCATCACTCATATAAATTACTTCATCATGTTTTCTAGTATTTTCTTTATTAGTATTTTCTTCTTTTTGTTTATCTGTTTTAGCTTTTCTTGCATAAATTTTAGATATAAATACGGCCTTGTTTATATCTTTATATTTATGATAATTTCTATATAAAGTTGTTGTTGGTATTTCTTCTTGTTTCGCAACATCTATTATTGTCTTTCTTTCACCATTATATTCAACTTTTGCTAACTCTCTTTCTTCTTCTTTTTGCTCACAAAGTTCTATCGCTTTATAAATATCTCCTGTCTGCTTATAATATTCCCTTAATGTTTTTGGTACTTTTTCCAATTCTTTTGCAATAGACGTAATTGTTCTTATTTCTCCATTGTATTCTACTTTTGCATCTTCTCTTTGTTTTGCCATTTCTTTATACTCTTTTACTGCTTGATAAATATCTTTTACTCTATCATAATATCTTTGCAATGTAGAACTTTTTATACCTTCTTTTTTAGCAATAGCATGTAATGTTAAATATTCTCCATAGTATTCAATCTGAGAGTTTTTATATTTTTCAACTGCTTTATAAATATCTTTTTCTTTTTCGTAATATCTTTTTAATGTCTTAGGATCTTTAACTCCTTCTTTTTTAGCAATGGCTCCTATTGTTAGTTTTTCTCCATTATATTCAATTAAATTTTTTTCTTTTTTCTCTAATATTTCTTTACAAATTTTCTCTGTTTCATAAATATCATGAGTTCTATCATAATATCTTTTAACGGTATTTTTTGATACCCCTATTTTTTTTCCAATAGCCTCTATTGATAGATACTCTCCATAAAATTCTATTTTTGTTATTGGCATTTTATCACTCCTTATTTAAGCCTTCTACTAATTTTAACATAATT
>CALYAH010000066.1 GCA_944393455.1 uncultured Clostridia bacterium | reverse complement strand
TTGTTTCTTTGTTTACTTCGTATGCTAATTTTCTTTTTCCTACTTCTTCTACTTTTTCAATATTATATCGTGATAAAAAATTTTGCACTTTTTCAAATGTCTGCTTGTATTTCTCCTCTGTAAAACTTCCTTTTAAAATATAAATAGTTTCATATATTTTTTTATTGTTCATTTTTCTAATCCTCCTTTTAATTAACAATACATTTTTTCTAGTTGTGCTTTTGTTCCTGTTTTAAATCCATTTTGTTGCAAAAACTCTTTGATATGCCTTGTTGTTGTCGCAGAATACCACCCAAATATATGGGCTTTTCCGTTTTTTATTTCTGCAACTTTAGTAGAATAACTAATAAGTTGTATTTTGTCATCATCTTTTAATACTCTGGCTTTCCTATAAAATGATTTCACATTACTGTAAATTGGTTGTAATTCTTCCATAATAAAAACGCCCTCCTTTCAAAATATTTTTTGTTTTGAAAATATCTTGAAAAAAAGACGCAAAGATGTTATTATAATATAGAAGTATCTTTCAAGATATTTCAAGTCGCTTTTGCGATGTAGTTTAGTTTGCCGACTTGTTACATCGCAAAAGTATTTTTTTTGTTCTTCTTGAACTATAATGATGTTACCACATTTATAAAAAAATGTCAATAGAAAAATCAAATATTTTCTTACAGCCTCAACGGTTTCAAGTCTTATGTTTTATTAAAGCAAAACACAAATTTTCGTATTTAATATCGCAAATTTTCTGTTATCCAGCAAATTTGTAATTTAAGTATCTTTTATTATTTAGCAAGCAAAAATAAGTATATATTACATATATTATTGCTTTTAACATTAATATCATATAGCAAATCAAATAAGTATTATTTAGTTCATTTATGAAATGATTAGTCTGAAATAAAAATGATAAAGTCATAATAATATAAGTAGTTTAGTTTTAGTGTTCTTGCAACTTTTTAAAGTTTAAATATGAAAATCATAAAAAGGCAACAGGATATAGGTATTTCAACTATTGATAGTTTAAAAAGTTAGAAAAATAAATGTAATCTGCACATCAATATTGTATTAATGTTCTTTTAGTTACTTTATCTATTACTTTTGCTAGTTTTTAGCTATTTCTAGTGCTATCTTTTTTATATTTATATCTGTAGCATAGTAAAAAATAAAATACTCATTGCATAATAGAATGTCAAGTTCATAAAAATAGCATAACTATAATGTAGTAAAGTCATTATAGTATGTCATAGTATAATTGGCTCATACAAGAACTCAAAAACACTACAGTATTTTGACATTTAGTACATACTACTTTTTTGAACATAGATTCCATAAACTACATATAATTATAAAAAATTATAGTAGTACTTATTACTGAAGGTTTTTAGTTTTCACAAATGTAAGTCTCATATAAATAAGCTATACAAATGTAAAATAATTCTTATATTCTTTTGTATTATTACTTTCTAAAAATACAACAAAATTCATATAACTCTCACTAATTTCATTTTTAATACTTTTAAATTGATTTACAAAAGTTAGTAGTATTATTTAATACATAATACTGCAATAATTGTTTTTGGGCTATAAAAATAGTGTTACAAGATTTATCATGTATTTATCTACTTTTACATAACTTCTTATTTTTTTGTAAGGCAACAAAAACAAAGCAATAATAGAAAAACAGCATTCATAAATTGTGGAAAAGTCTGCAAATATTTTAATATTATTGTAGATAGATATTCCAATGTTATATGCTAAATTTCAATTTTTAAACTCCATTAAAATTTATCTTAATATTACGAATATTCTAACTACAAATCACATTATATTTTTCATATTTTAAAATACACACATTAAAAAATTCCATTTTTCAACTTTCTGTAAATTAAAAAAAATGAAAATTTAAAAATATAGGAGCTAGCTATAATAAATATGTACTAAATAGCCCCTATATTTTAATATCATAAATCTTGACTTTCCATAGCTGTTTCTTCACTGTTCTTTGATTCTAATTCTTCTTCATTTTTACTAGTTACATCTATCTCTAAATCCTTTACAAATTCTGCCTGCTCTGCTGGAAAACCACTAAACAAATGGACTGTACAATTATATCTAAGTAGTCTTGCCCTTCCAACAGCTTGTTCTATTTCAGATTTTAAAAAATATGTAATGATTTTTTGGTAGTGTTCATTAGAATAAGTTGTAATTTTAAATGAATATTCATCATTTTCTATTCTTTGATAATGTGGTTTATCCTCTATTATTATCTCTCCATACAAAGAATACAAGAAAAACTTATAAACAATATCGTTTAAGTACGGCATACCTACTACAACTATGTCTTGTCCTTCTAAATTGTTCAAGCCTTCTATTGCACCAAAATTATAATCTCCTTCATTGCAAAATTTCTTAAATGTAATTAAAGGTGTGTTTGGATATTGTCTCCTTATTTCTTCTAATATTTGTGGAGAATTATCTAAACAAGTTCTACTATAAGAGTATGAGTAATCCTGTAATAACTTGCCCATATATTTGTCGTGTGGTATTTTTATATATTCTATGTCTCTATCTTCAAAATACTTAATATAAAAATCCTTTTCCATCGTGGCAGATAAAACATAAGTAGTCATAAATGGAATATCCCTACAAACCAAACAATGTACTAAGTCATCATCATTATAACTGTTTTTCATTTTTTCTTTATTGGGGTTATATTTATAAATTGCACTAATAGAGAGTACATCAAAAATGTTGTAAATATCTTGATGTAGATTTGTAACTTCTTCCTCTATTTCTTCAATTTCTTCATTACTCATATATTTTTGATAAATTGGCTCTACTGCATTTATCTGCTTGTAAGGAGCTTTTAATATTATATCTATCTTTTTTTGTAATTTTTCTTTATAATGATTTTCTAATATATTACAAGTTTTTCTTAATTTAGCTAAACTATATGTTTTAACCTTTATGCATTCTCTCAAAATATCTTCATCAATTATCAATTTATGTGTATAGATTAAGCACCAATGTAAATAAAATAATCTAGCCCAGGTGGTTACAATGTGTCCTTCAAAATGATTTACTGTTTCATTTTGTACTAAATAATAGGTTATGTTATTTATATCTGCATTAATTTTATTTAACTTAGCCTCATTTGTTTCCTTTTCAGCTTGTTCTTTCAATTCTTTAACTGCATTATTTAAAAATTCTTTTCTTTTTTCAACAGCACCAATTTGCATTAAATAAAAATATTCTTCTTTTATTTCTTGGTCATTGATTTCAGGAATTTCAGGAGTTTCCATTATATCTGTTACTCCCATATTAACTAAATCATTATAAACTTGATGTTTTAATTCATTAGTTGGAAGTGCTATTATGAATTTATCCCAAAAAGCATTTTTTATAACTTTTTCATATGCACTTGTTTTTCCTAAAGAAGTTTGAGCACTTACTAGTGTCAATAAATGATTTTTACGTTGATGTTTTAAGTACTTTTCGTAGTTTTCTTTATTTGCCTCTATCACTTAAAGCACCCCTTTTTTTAGTGCATTCAATAACTGTTCATATCCTTTGTCCTTATCTAAGTAGTTCACACTATTATTATTTAGCTTGTAAATTTTATTTTTGGGAACAACTGTGTTAACTATGTTACGATAATGTTTGCATTCTGCCTCAAACGGGCAAAATTTAGAGCATTGCATTGCACTATAATTGCATTTTTTTGCATATTCTATCTGCATTTCCCATTTGTTATCTTTTTCTTCATTGTACAAGTTATCATATTTTTCTATAGTTTCTAGTATTCTTTTTTTGCCTCCCTCAAAATACATTAAATTAAGAGATAACCCAAAAAGTTCTTGATGATGTAATCGCCTTTCGCCTGTTACAAATATCTTAAATAGTTGGCATTTTTCTATAACCTTGTTCCAATCATTTATCTTTACTTTTGGTAATTCAGTTTTTGTATTGGTTGTTAAATACTTTTTTGTTTCCTCTTTTTCAGATACTTCTGTTTTTATTTTCGTCTTCTTTTTTACCAATGTATATTTATCTGTCATTGATATTTCATAGAACATTCTCTCGCTATTTTGTACGAAATCTCCGAACTACTATAATATAATAATATAATGATTCGGTGTTTTCGTATGTATTATCGTCCTTAAAAACTTTTTGACATACATTTCCTCTTACACAAAAATGCTGTTTTGAAAACATCTCCATGTTATATGTATGCTCTTGTTCTTTCCTTAACTGCTCCTCTTGTTCTTCTGATATTTCAACTTTTCTTACGTGGAAAATGCCATTTAGAAGATTAATCCCTGTCTTTTTTGAAAGTTCTTGCATATTTTTAGCAAAATTTGCACTATCTTTCTTTTTTAAGTATTTTTCGAAACATCTAAAATATTTATCTAATGCTATACTTTTTCCAAAATGAGGGTTTTTTTCTTCAATTGGTGTATTACTTCCATGAAATTGTCTATTAACATTTGTGCAATTACTATCAAAATACTCAGGAAACATTGCTTGCAATAATAATATGATACCATGAGCTAAATCCCAACTAAAAATAGGAACATCGGTCTTGAATATTAATCTAAATCTTTCTCCTTTTGCAGGGTCTGAAAAGGTTTTATATGCGAATAATACATTTAAGTCTAAATCAATTATTCTTTGCTTTACTTCTTTGTACATTTCCCCATATGGTGGAGTAATATCATTTTTATTTTTATCTTGTTTATGGTCTACATCAAGCCCAAAAGTCGACATTGAAATAAAATATTCTTTTGTATTTTTTACATTTCCTCCAGCTTCTGGTATTTGAATTAACCAATTAGGTGTTCCTAAAGCTATTTCACATAATCTATCCCAGGCCAAAGAAGTTTCTATTGCCATTTCATCTGACGTACATTTTCCATATGTTTTATGGTAATAATCTAAATCCAGAAAAATGCATCCGCAAAAAGTTTTGCCTTTCCTTGCAACTTCTTCCTCCAATTCATAAGTTTTTAGTAGTGTTGGCTGTAATTTTAAGCCATATGTAATAATATCATCTTCATTTGCAGGTTTTTCAAAACGTCTTTTAGGAAATATTGAAACATAAATTCCCATTTTAGGTATTACATCAGCTTGTCTAATAGGAGTATCATATAACTCATATATTCTTTTTCTACTTTCTTTTTCCTTTCTCATCATCTCTATCTCTTTGTCAAAATGGCACATTGTTAATTCCTCCTAATATTCTTTATTTATTTGACAGAGAAATCTAATTTGTGATATTATTCAATTGGATTTTTATAAAATACAAATTAGATTTTCTGTATTTTAGGAAGTGGCTTAATCTAAGCCATTTCTTTTTTTATAAAATATTTATCTTCTATTTCTTTTACAACTATTTCTGCCCATTTTATCTTTCCTTTTTTATTGTAATAAAATAGTCCTTGTGCCTTATAAGTAGGCTCATTTTCATTTAGATAATCTAAATCTATCAGCCAACCTTTAATATCATTTAGTGTTATCGGAAGATATGAAACTTTGTTTAACCTTCTTGTTAATGATTTATAGCTATAGTATTTCATGTTTCTTCTCCTTTCATTTTTCCGAAATAGTTTAGCTTTTATTTTGATTTATACTGTCTATTAATTCATATACATCGGTTAACATATTACTTATGGATAGACCGAATAATAAGTCTTCTATGTTACCTTCAAGAACATTTAATTTTCTCTCTATTTCTTTAGGGCTTTTAACCCCCTTAGCAAGTATAGCAACTAGATACTGTGCTGATTCAGTGAGACCTCTATGTTCAATGTCTATCATTTCATCAAGGTATTTTCTCTTAAAATCCTCAATATTAACTTCATCTGCTATTTCTGAATACAAATATTCATCTGCTATATACATAAAGTAATCAACATCTAAACCAAAAGTAATTTTTTCATTAGATTTGTCAAAATCCATACAACTTTCCCTCATTTTTCCTTTTTCTTTTTTTCCTACACTTTTTATTTTACTCATAAAATTTTCCTCCTTCTATTAAAATAAATTTCCTCTTGCATTATGCAGAACTTCTTTAAATTTTGTACTTTCAATACACTATCCACCGAAATAAGCTTGCAAAACTCTGTTACAGTTTTATAGTTATTTACTTCATCTCTACCATTTTTTTTATGTTGATTTGTATCTACTCGTCATTTCTTACTATCTGAGTATAAGCTTTTAATAGTAATCTCTGTAAACATTGCAATATATCTTTACTAAACTTGTCTAGCTTATTATTATGCCAAAATTCAATAATATCTTCGTTGTTTAGCTGATACATTAATTCTGCAAAGTTAATTTTGTGTTTGTCTATCAAGCTTTTTGTAATTCCAACAACAGTTTCATTTGAAAGCATTTTGTCGTCGTCTTCCTCATTATTAATAATTAATAATAAATCTTCAACAAACGCTCTTTCATTATTCTCTAAGATTGCAATTGTTTTATAGTACATTTATATCATCTCCTCTCTTGTTAGTGTAATCTTATATTACCACAATATTGACAAATATAAAATAGTTTTGTATCATATAGGATATATAGTAATTAGTATTGATTTTTTTAGTATTAAATACTATTGAATTTTTTTAATGAATAAGGTGATAAAATGAAGATTATTGAACAAAAAAATAATATTATTATTGCAAAAAACACATATAAATTTGGAGAACTAACTATTGATTTTATTAATTATAGTAAAGATTATTTCAAATCATTGTTATGTAAAATTTCTCTTACTGATGCTATAGAAATTCAAAAAAAAATATCCACCATTTTTAAACTTTCACATAACCCAGTCGTAAATGAATTATCAAATTTAAAAGAAAAAACTATTGAAGAAGAATTAAATAAAAAAGTAGATTGCTGTAGACCTCTTGATTATTTAATCTTACTATCTTATATTCAAAGTTTAAAGATTGGAGACAATTATATAAGCTTTACTAGTTGTTTTCTAAATGATATTCAAATTGTTCAACGAGAGCTTTATAACGCATTAAAGGAGATTTTTGATATAAATTCTAAGCACAATATTAATCTTTTAATAGAAAAATATAATTCTCGTCATGATTTTAAAGATAATATCTTTAAAAATTTTGAATGTATAAGTACAATTGCTTATAAATATAATAAAACAAATCTTTCTGTAGAAAAGCATATAGATGTTTATGATTATACTTCGTTTCTAATATATGATTTTATCAATTGTATAAATTATAAACTAAATGGTAGTAGTGTCTTTGTAAAAAATTGTAGAAATAAAAATTGTAAAAAATTTTTTTTAACAAATAGAAGCACTATTGCTTATTGTGATATTCATAAGCATGATATTGCTAATAAAAATTATGCTTATTCAAAAAGAATAAAGAATGATGAACATTACCATGTATATAGCAAAGCATATAGTCGCATATATAAACAATATTCAAAAAGCTTGGATTCAAAAGCTAACATAATATTTTCAAACTGGCAAAAACAAGCCAAAAGAGAATTAAATCTTTACAAATCTAATAACATATCAGATAAAGATTTCTTTGATTTTTTTGAAAAAACAAATTCTCCATTTCATCCATCCAATAGAAAAAAATATTTATAATAAGGGCACTATAATATTCCAGTGCCCCTATTATTTTTTATTTTTTTAAATTCATTAGTGGCGAATACCTTTGATACTTTTTCCTTAAATCTTCTGTCTCTAAGTCTAAATAGCACTCCTCTGTTACCTTTACTGAACTATGTCCCAAAATTTTTGATAAA
>CALYAH010000065.1 GCA_944393455.1 uncultured Clostridia bacterium | reverse complement strand
TTACTGGATATCCTAGAAATCCATAAGTTACACTTTCTCCAAATAATTCTTTTTTTTGTGCTATTTCTGTTTTTACTTCTTCTTTTGAACTAAATAAATTATGATAATATGCTACCATACAGATATCAGGATTTCCTAAATCATCTTTTTTTATTCTATTTGGGTCTGTTACAGCACTCATTACCTTTTTTGTAATTTCTTCTTCACTGTCTGATAAGTAAATTGCATTTCCTAGTGATTTTCCCATTTTTTCATTTCCATCTAAACCTTTTATTCTTTTTCCACTAGATAATACTGCTTTTGGTTCTACTAGAACTTCACCATATATATTATTAAATTTTCTAACAATTTCTCTACATTGTTCAATTAGAGGTAGTTGGTCTTCTCCAACCGGCACTAATTCTCCCTCAAATGCTGTAATATCTGCTGCTTGGCTTACTGGATATCCTAGAAATCCATAAGTTACACTTTCTCCAAATAATTCTTTTTTTTGTGCTATTTCTGTTTTTACTGTTGGATTTCTTTGAAGTCTTGCAATCGTTACTAGATTAGAATAAAAAACTGTTAACTCTGCTACTTCAGGTATCATTGATTGGATATATATAGTTGTTTTTTTAGGGTCAATTCCTACTGACAAATAATCAATAGCAACTTCTCTTACATTTTTTCTTACTTTTTCTGGATTATTAAAGTTATCTGTTAATGCTTGAACATCTGCTATTAATATATATGGGTCATATTCTCCACTTTCTTGCATTTCTACCCTCTTTTTTAATGAACCGAAATAATGTCCTATGTGTAATCTTCCAGTTGGTCTATCACCTGTTAATATTCTTCTTTTACTCATACTATCATTCTCCTTTATATATGTGCCTATTATACTATATTTTACGACTTTTTACAATATAAAAATAAATTTAAATTTGTGTAATGGTTGGTTAATTGTATAGAAAATTACTAAAACAAACTAAATTAATAAAAAGAGACTAATAAAAGTCTCTTTTAGTAGCTTTTTCTATTTTTCCTTTAGAATTACAATTCCTCCTTTTGGTAACAAACAATTAGTATCTCCATTTAATAAGAAAATATTTTTTTCCTCAAAATTTTTAAATTCTTTTGGAATTTTAATTTTTCTTTTTCTATCTCCTCTATTTATAGCAACAAAAATCTCGCTGTTTTCGTTTACTCTTTCAAATGTAAAAATTTCGTTATCACATTCTAGGATTTCTATTACACTTTCCTTTCCTTTATATCTATTTCTAAAAGTTCCTATTTTTCTATAAAATTCTAATAACTCCAGATCCTCTTTACCATATGGATATGGTTTTCTACTAAATGGATCTTTATATCCGGTTAAACCTACCTCATCTCCATAAAAAATGCAAGGATTTCCTGGTAAGAAATATTGAAGAATAACAGCTACTTTTAATTTAGCTATTGCTTCTTCATATTCTTGATACTCTAATTGGCTATTTTTATATCCAAATTCTCTAAAGCCATCTGTATCGAATCTAACTCTTCCTTCATTGTCATAGTAGTGCCACATAGACCATTCTTTGTCTATTTCCCATAATTTTCTAAAACCATCTACATGATATCTATCGCTTAACATAGTTAAGGCTCTCGGAGTATCATGTGTGCCTAAAGAATTTAGACAAGTATCTATTGTAGTTATCGGATAATTGTCTTCATTCTTATAAATTGCATCTCTTAAATATTCATGATATCCATATTTAACATATTTTAAAATAGCATCAGAAATAGGATAATTTGTCGGAGCATCAATTCCTTTTCCTAAAACTTCGATTGGTGCTCTTTCCCATGATTCTGCAACACAAAAACGATAACCATCAGATTTAATGTATGCAAGATCGTCCTTGTTCATCCTTTTCTTTATTCCCTCTAAGAAAAATAATGGAAATAATTCTCCTAAATCTATTCTAAAACCATCTACATAAGGCTTAAATTTGTCTATTACGCCATTTGCGCCATATACATATTCTTGATAACCTGCAGAATAAAAATTAAAAATAGGCATATCCTTAAAATCATACCAATATTTATAATTTCCGTTTTCATCCCATTGAAACCAATCACGATATTTAGATTTCGGATTATTTTGTGCCTCTATAAAAATTGGATTGTCAATACTACAATGGTTAAAAGCTACATCGAGAATTATATGCATTCCACAATCACTTGCAAAGTCATGTAATTCTTGTAAATCGCAAAAATCTCCCAAGTCACTATCAATTTGCATATGATCAATTGTTGCATATCCATCATAACGATTATAACTCTTATTAATAGGAGAAATATATATAACATTTACTCCTAAACTACCTAAATATGGCAACTTTTTAATAATTCCACGTATATTTCCTCCACGGAAATCGTTATTATTAAATTCGCCGTCTTCTGCTCTTTTCCAATTTACTTCTGCATCCCAAGGCAAGTATTTTCTATATGTTTTTTTATCTGCAGAATTAAAACTATCCTTACAGAATCGATCCACTACTACTTGATAAAAAATAGCATCTTTTGCCCAGCTAGGCGTAAAAAACTCATTTACTACTAGAATTTTCCAATATGGTGCTTCAATATCTGGTGAAAGAATAATTGGTCTTTCTTCTCTTTTTGATTTTATATCAACTTTAATAGTTTTCTGCTCTCCATCTATTTTAACAAGAAAAAAGAAGAAATAATTTCCTAGTTCATTAAATCGTACTTCTGTACGATAATTTTCAAAATTATCATCTTCTCTTACTTTTATCATTTGTTTTATAATAGATGGTTGCTCTCCTTCTCTGTTGAACAAAACCATAAAATCTGAAACATAGCCAATATGTCTAGAAATTCTAAATGTAATTTTTAATTCTTTTCCAATCTCAATCTCCCGATTTTGTGAAATTGAAATTGATAGTAAGTTGTTGTCCTTTTGCATTCTCATTCTGTCTCCTTCCTTTTCGCTAAGATACTTAAAAAATTTGTTACTTACTACACTATACTTCTTTGCTACACCTCTAATTTACTATACTTATTCTTTTTTGTCAAGGAACAATGGGGACAGAGCAAATCTGTCTCACTTTTTTTGTCGAAAATTGCGTTGCTTGCCATGACTGCTCTAAGGGATACGGGGGGGAAGGTATTGCTAAATTATTTGATTGTTCGGCTCAATACGATAATTAAGAATTTGTAATATGATTTTTTGAGCCTCTTTCATTATTAAAATCAATAATTAATATAGATAAAAATAATCCGAATGTAACTGGAGTAACATTAAAAATTCTTTAATTTGCTAAATGGAGGAACCCGAATTCTTTTGGGAGGTGCCATTTAGCAAATTTTAGAAGTTTTTTGTTATGAAAGGCAGCCGAGGATTAATTTTAGATATATTAATTATTGATTTTATATACACATCCCTCAAAAAAACATAAAACAAATTCTAAAATATCTCCTCGCACATTCGCAATCAAACAATTTAGCAATACCTTTTCCCCGCCTGCCCCTTAAAGCAGTCACCACAACCAACGCAATTTTCGACAAAAAAAGTGAGACAGATTTGCTCTGTCCCTATTGATTCATTTCCTTTTTTCCGTTATATTCATTTACTAAATATAATGGTCTATGTTTTGTTTCATTAAAGATTCTTCCTAAATATTCTCCCACAATTCCAAATAGTAATATTTGAATTCCTGAGAAAAATAAAATTAATAATATTATTGCTTGATAAGCTTGTATCATTTGATGTACTATAATACATTTTGCAATAACATAAATAAAATAGATAAATAACACGCCAAATGTTGGAATTGCGATAAGTGTTGAAAGTCTTAATGGCGAAGTTGTAAATGATGTTATTCCGTCAATTGCTAAATCTACTAATTTAATATAATTCCATTTAGTTGTTCCTGCTATTCTTGGATCTCTATCATATAATACTTCTTTTTTCTTATACCCAATCCAGCTAAACATACTTTTTGTATTTCTTTGTGATTCTCTTAGTTTCTTTAAAGCATTAACACATCTTCTATCTAATAATCTGAAATCTCCTGTATCTTTTTGAATTTCGATTCTCGTTAATTTTTGCAATACTTTATAATACATTTTAGATGTGAATTTTTTTAGCCAAGTTTCTCCTTTTCTTGATTTTCTCTTAGCATATACATCATCATATCCTTCTTCCCAATACTTCACTAATTCTGGAATTAGTTCTGGTGGATCTTGAAGGTCCGCATCCATAAATATTACACAATCTCCTGTTGCATAATCTAGTCCTGCTATCATCGCTATTTCTTTTCCAAAGTTTCTTGAAAAGTCTACATAGCAAATTCGATTGTCTTCTTCTCTCATTTGTTTTATAATTTCTATTGTTTTATCTTTACTTCCGTCATTGACAAAAAGAATTTCGAATTCATAATTCTCCATATTCTTCATCAATTTTTCTATTCTTTCGTATAAAAGTGGTAAAGATTCTTCTTCGTTATATGCTGGTATAATAATGCTTATTTTTTTCATTTTCTATTCCCTTCTTTCTACTAATTCTTCTTACTTTTAAAAGCAAAGAATTTACTGATAAAGAAATTTAATATAACAACTACTACTGTAACAATCAATTTACTAATCATTTCTGGAATTGAGGTTTGAAATAATAATAGACCTCCTAAGAATTCTATTACCATCGTAAAAGCTCTTCCAGCCATGAATTTTAAAAATTCTGTTAGTTTTTCTTTTGTTGTTTCTGCTTTTGAATGGAATACTAGGTCCTTATTTGTAATATAAGCAAAAAGCACAGCCAATAAAATTGCTATAAAATTAGCTACATTTTCATTCCATTTTAATAAATTATTTAGAACAAAAAAGACTCCTAAGTTAACAACTGTTGTCAACACTCCAAATACAATATATAAAATAATTTCTTGATAATTTAAATATAATCCCTTTATTGTCTCTAACTTTATATTTTTAAAGTCTACATCTTTTAATTTTATTTTTTCTACATCTTTCATTTTTCTTCTTCCTATTATCTATATTTGTGTTATTACTTGAAATTCCATCTATACCTTACTAATCTTCTCTAAATAACTCACCTAATGGTTCTTCATTGTGAATTCTTTTTATTGTTTCTGCAAACAATGGTGCTATTGATAAGATTTTGATTTTATCTATTTGTTTTTCTTTTGGAATTGGTATTGTATTTGTTACAATCAACTCTTTAATTTCTGAATTTTGAATTCTCTCTATTGCTGGTCCTGAAAGAACCCCATGAGTACATCCAGCATATATATTTTTTGCTCCGAATTTTTTTAGTACTTTTACAGTCTCCATCATAGAACCTGCTGTATCTATTTCATCATCAAAAATAATAGCATTTTTCCCTTCAACATCTCCTATAATAGTACTTGCAATTGCTTTATCGTCATTTCCTTGTCTTCTTTTATCAACTAAAGCAATAGGACAATTAAAAAATTCTGAATATTTATAAGCTTTTTTAGAACTTCCTGCATCTGTTGCAACAATTACCATGTTGTCTAATTGCTTTTCTTTAAAATAATTTTCTAATATGTATTCTCCAGTTAAACAGTCACAATTCACATTAAAATACGCTTGTATAGCAGGATTGTGAAGATCGCATGTAATTACTCTTGTTGCTCCTGCTGCCTCAATTATTTGTGCCATTAACTTAGCTGTAATTGGAACTCTTGGTTGGTCTTTTTTATCTGATCTTGAATATGGAAAATATGGTAATATTACATTTACATTTTTAGCAGATGCTCTTTTTACAGCATCAATAGTAATTAATAATTCCATAATTCTTTCATTTACTGGTGGTGTTGCTGTTTGTACAATATACACATCATTTGCTCTAACAGTTTCTAAAATTTGTACAAAATTATTATCATTCTTAAATTTCATATGATTGATTTTTCCCATTTCTATTCCTAAACAATCACATATTTCTTGTGTAAATTTTTCTGCTGTTGGACATGCAAAAATTTTAATCTTTTCCATATTTTCCTCCTACTAATCTGTTTCTCTTATTACTTATTTTTTATAATTCTTCAGCAAATCCTTTTTGTAATTTCTTAAATATAAAATATCCTACAACTGCTAATATTAACGAAAGTGCTAGCAAAATTCCCAAAACCTTCATGTTTGGCATTTGATGATAATAGAAAATATCTCTATAAGCATTAATTAAATGAGTCATTGGGTTTAATTGCATAATAATTTGCAATTGTTGTGGTAATTGCTCTAATTTATATACAATTGGAGTTCCATAAAATGCTGCCATTAACACAATTCCTATAATATGTTCTAAATCTCTGAAGTACACTGTAATAGATGATACAATAAATGCTATTCCTAATAGTAATATATATTGGATTAATAAGATAAATGGATATAATAAAATATACCAAGATAATCCTACTGGCGAGAATATTACAAAAAGCAATATAATAATTGTTGAAATCATAAAGTTTACAGCTCCACTAGTAACAACTGATATTGGTAATATTTCTCTTGGGAAATATACTTTTTTAATAATATCTCCATTTCCAATAACGGTAAATGCCGCTTGTGTAATTGCAGATGTAAAATAGGTCCATGGAATCAAAGCAACACAAACATAAATATAATAAGTTGCTTGATAATACTTGTCCTCCGCTGAATCTCCACCTGTCAATAAAGCTCCAAAGATAACAGAATATACTAATAGTTGTAGTAATGGATTTAAAAATGACCACATTACTCCAAGAATTGAATTCTTATATCTTCCTCTAATTTCTTTTTTTACATTTGTTTTTAATAATTCTCTGTAATTGTATATTTTTCGAAATATGTTCATACTCTTTCTCCTCATAAAACTTCTTTTTGTTTTTACATAGTTACTTTTAGATATTCGTCTACAACTTCATCTGTATTTCCATCCATTCTTATTTTTCCGTCATATAACCAAACAGCTCTGTCACATAAATTTTTTACAGACTCCATACTATGAGTAACAAACACCATTGTTTTTCCTTCTTTTTTTAGTTCTCTCATTTTATTAAAACACTTTTCTTGAAAATGTTGATCTCCAACAGATAATATTTCGTCTATTAATAAGATATCAGCATCTACATTAATTGCTACTGAGAACGCTAAACGCATATACATACCAGAAGAATAAGTTCTAACTGGGTTATCTATAAAATCTCTTAATTCTGAGAATTCAATAATTTGTTCTAATCTGTTGTCAATTTCTTTTCTTGTTAACCCAAAAATAGAAGAGTTGAAATATATATTTTCTCTTCCAGAAAAATCTGGGTGAAAACCAGCTCCTAACTCTAATAAAGAAGTAAGTTTTCCTCTTGTTTCAATAGTTCCCTTGTTTGGAAATATAATTTGTGTCATTAGCTTTAAAAGTGTTGATTTTCCACTTCCATTTACACCAATCAAAGCTACTGTTTCACCTTTTTTTATTTCTAAATTGATATCATTTAATACTTCTCTTTTTTCTCTTTTCTTATTTCTAGCTAAAAATAATACTCTTTCTTTTAAAGTGTTAGCTCTATCATAATATATATTAAAACTTTTATATACGTGATCTACTTTAATTGCTACATTATTATCATTTTCTTTCATATTTTGTCTCCTTTTGCAGATTTATTAGTATTGTAATTATACCATAAAAAGATTTCTTGTCAATAATTATTAAACTATGTCATTTCTCTAATTTCTAAATTTCGTTATTGTTTGCCTTGATTAAAATTTATAT
>CALYAH010000064.1 GCA_944393455.1 uncultured Clostridia bacterium | reverse complement strand
ACGAGGTTTAAAGTTAAACATTCCAGCAATGATGTTAGAAGGAAATACTTCTAGTTTTGTGTTATACATAGTTACAGTGTCATTATAAAATTGTCTTGAAAAAGAAATTTTATTTTCAGTATTTCTTAATTCTTCAGATAATTCTGAGAAATTTTGATTTGCTTTTAGTTCTGGATAACTCTCAGAAACCGCCATAATTGTTTTTAATGCTGTAGATAATTCACCATCTAATTTAGCTTTTTCAGAAACACTACCAGCATTTGCCCATGAAGACCTAAGAGAAGTGATTTTTTCAAAAGTTTCTTTTTCATGTGTCATATAACCTTTAACAGTTTCAACAAAATTTGGAATTAAATCAAATCTTCTTTGTAATTGTACATCTATTTGACTCCATGCATTATCAACTTTAATTCTAGATTGTACTAAACTATTATACATTCCAATAACAGCAATAACAACGACTACAATTATAACAACTAATATAATTAAAGCTATCATGTTAATTCCTCCTATTCTTATATTATATACAAATAATCATATCATATTAAATAAATTTATACAATAATAATATGATAAAATTGTAAAAATAATGTAATGAAAAGTAAAAAATAAAAAAAGTAATATTTATAGATTTTAGAACATATAATATAATAAACCTTGTAAAATAAGGGATTTTATAAAACGGACAAATTATAATGAAAAAACAGATACTTTCAAAATGCTTATAGCCGTAAGAAGATAGCAAAATTTGACAAGAAAGAAAAAAAATAGTATAATAAATGTGTTGCCAAAAAGGAGGTAATAAATTTTTATGAAAAGAGAAGAAAAAGCTTCAATTTCTATCATGAAAATTATCTGTGTAACAATTATTCTTATTTTAGTATCAGGAATAGGAGTTATGGCAGTTAATACAAATTTAAAGGATGTAAAAATAATTCTTCAAAATGGATATGAGATGACAGCTTTGACAGCAAAGACAACAGTTTCAGAAGTTTTAGAAGAAAACAATATAATTTTAGATGAAAACCAAAAAACAATACCAGACTTAGATAGTGAAGTTCTATCAGGCCAAAGTATTCAAATAACAGATAAATCATACAATGAAGTTCAAATTGCTAAAATATCAGAAGAAGGTGTAGAAACATCATTAGAACAATTATTACAAAATTATGCACCTGTTACTGAAAAAATAGTAGTAGAACAAGTTGCTATACCTTATGAAACTATTACAAAGAATACAACAGGTTCAGATACAAATGGAACTAATAGAGTATTACAACAAGGAAAAGATGGTTTGAAAGAAGTAACATATAAAGTAAAATATCAAAATGAGATAGAAATTGAAAAAACAGTTATATCTGAGGTAGTATTACAAGAACCAGTAAATAAGATTGTTCAAGTTCAGAAAGTAACATCAAGATCAGCATCAGCAGCAAGAACATCTACAACAGCAGTAGTAAATGGAGAAACTTATAAAATTACAGCATATTGTTCATGTAGCAAATGTTGTGGAAAATCAACAGGAAGAACAGCATCAGGAACAAAGGCAACAGCCGGTAGAACAGTTGCGGCACCAGCAAAATTTGCTTTTGGAACAAAATTAAATATAGGTGGACATATTTATACAGTAGAAGATAGAGGTGGAGCAATAAGCGGAAATAGAATTGACATATATGTAAATTCACACTCAGCAGCATTACAATGGGGTGTAAAATACTTACCAGTTAGTGTAGCTAATTAATAAGATAAGTTAGTCAGTGTTAAATATTGGCTAACTTTTTATTTTTTGGGATGTTTTTTGGAACGGAGTTAAAATGCTTTTTGGGACGGAGTTAAAAAACATCATTTTTAATTTATGTTTTTTAATGCATATAAATAAATTGTCTAAGAACTATGGTAAAAACAATAGTTGATATGATATAATGAGAAACATAAAAGTTAGAAAGGCGGAAAGATATGAAATTAATCTCATGGAATGTAAATGGAATAAGAGCATGTGTAAACAAAGGGTTTAAAGAATTCTTTAAAGAAATAAATGCTGATATATTTTGTATACAAGAAACAAAATGCCAACCAGGTCAAATAGAATTAGAATTTGAAGGGTATAAAAGTTATTGGAATAGTGCAGAGAAAAAGGGATATTCAGGAACAGCAATTTTTACAAAGTACGAACCTTTAAGTGTTAGATATGGGATTGGAATAGAAGAACATGATAAAGAAGGAAGAGTTATAACTTTAGAATTTGACAAATTTTATATGGTAAACATATATACGCCAAATTCAAAAAGAGAATTAGAAAGGTTAGATTATAGACAAATATGGGAAGATGAAATTAGAAAATATCTATTAAATTTAAATAAAACAAAACCTGTAATTATGTGTGGAGACTTAAACGTGGCCCACAAAGAAATTGACCTAAAAAATCCAAAAACAAATCGAAAAAATGCAGGATTTACAGATGAGGAAAGAGCAAAAATGACAGAGTTATTAGATGCAGGTTTTACTGATACATTCCGTTATCTATATCCAGATAAAGAAAATGCATATAGTTGGTGGTCATATATGGGAAGAGCAAGAGAAAAGAATGTAGGCTGGAGAATAGATTATTTTATAGTGTCAAAAGACATAGAAAAAGAAATAAAAGAAGCAAAAATCCACTCAGAAGTAATGGGAAGTGATCATTGTCCAGTAGAATTGGAGATGGAAATGTTTTTTGGGACGGAGTAAAAAAACATCCTAAAATAAAACATTTCGAAAACATTTAAGAAATAAAAAATAGACGAATAAAAAAAGATGATGTTTTTTTACTCCGTCCCAAAAAACATCAAAAAACATCAAAAAACATAAAAAACATCAAAAGAACGTTAAAAAGAAAGGATTGAAAACATGAACGAAATAAAGAATCATTGGAAAAAATGGGTTTACTGGTTTTTATTAGGTGTAGCAATTATAATTGTTTATAAAGCGCTTGATAATCTAGGTGACATTATAGGAGTAGTAGGAAGATTTTTAAGTATAATCAGTCCATTTTTTGTAGGAATATTAATTGCATATTTACTATATATACCTTGCCAGAAACTAGAGAGGACTTATAAAAAATCAAAAAATAAGATAATTAAAAGAAGGGCAAGAGCATTAAGTATAGCAACAGTATATATCATCGTAGTTATGCTACTAATTATCATATGTAATGTTATCTTACCAGTAGTAGTGGAAAGTGTAGTTGATTTGTTAAATAATATACAAGGCTATTTTGAAATGACAATAGAAAGATATAATAATTTGCCAGAAGATTCTATTTTTAAAGGAGAGATTGTACAAGAAGCAATTGGCAATATTCAAAATGTTGATATTAAACAATATTTTGGATTAAATAGAATAATAGAATATGTTATGGGAGCAGTAAGTGCAGTAACTAGTTTGTTTGATGTATTTGTTGCAGTTATAGTATCTGTTTATATATTAGCGGAAAGAGGAACTATAATAGCGTTTTTGAAAAAATTAGCATCAGCTATATTTGAAGAAAGAGTTTATAAAAACATTGATAAATATTTTAACAATTCAAATGAGATATTTTTTAAATTTATAGCGAGTCAATTTTTAGATGCTTTTATTATAGGAATATTAGTAACTATAGCTATGAGTATCATGGGAATAAAATTTGCACCATTATTAGGATTTTTAATTGGATTGTTTAACATGATACCATACATAGGGGCAATTATTGCAGTAGCAATAGCAGCTATTATAACTTTAATAACAGGAGGATTTAGTCAAGCAATTTGGATGTTAATAGTTGTAATTATCTTGCAGCAAATAGATGCTAATATCATTAATCCAAAAATTATTGGACAATCTTTAAAAATAAGTCCATTACTTGTAATATTTGCTATTACAGTAGGAGGAGCTTATTTTGGAATTTTAGGAATGTTTTTAGCAGTACCAGTTATTGCAGTTATTAAAATAGTAGTTGAGGATTATATAAATTTAAAATTATCAGAAAAAGAAGAACAAAAAGAGACAAAAATCAGCAATGTAGAATAAAAAGTTACTTTTTACTTTACAAGTATATTAACGTATAGTATAATGAGTTTCGTAAAAATTATAATAAGGAGTTTATATATGTTAAAAAAGTATTTACTAGTATTTATTATATCAATGGTACCACTTATAGAATTAAGAGGCGCTGTGCCAGTTGGCTTGAGTGGTTTATGGGGGGATCCACTTCCAATAATTCCGCTTTATATAACTTGTATTATAGGAAATATGTTACCTGTACCAATAATATTTTTCTTTGCTAGAAAAGTTTTAGTATGGGGAGCTGATAAAAAGTTCATTGGAAAATTCTTTACATTTTGTTTAGAAAAAGGAGAAAAAGGTGGCAAAAAATTACAAGAAAAAGCAGGAAGAGGTTTGTATTGGGCACTATTTATCTTTGTAGGAATACCACTTCCAGGAACAGGAGCTTGGACTGGAACACTAGCGGCAAGTCTTTTAGATATGGATTTTAAGAAAAGTATTATTGCTGTTATGGCAGGTGTAATTTTAGCAGGAATTATAATGGGATTAGCTTCAGCTGGAGTTTTTGGAGCATTAGGAGCTATTTTCTATTAAAATTGAATAAATTTAAGATTTTATAAAACTAAAAAAATTTCGTACAGTTTCTTACTCTACGAAATTTTTTTTATTTAATTATAGCATAAAATTTAGAAATATCAATTAAAATCAAAAAAATAAATATCTGTAAGAATAAAATAGAATACAATAATTACGAAACTATAAAAGGCGCAAAAGATTAATATATATGCTTTTGCGTCTTTTACTATTTTTCGTAGAGTAAGAAACTATACGAAAAATAACAAAGGAGGAAAATAATTGAAAAATTATGAAAAAGGAATAACTTTAATGGCATTAGTTGTAACAATAGTAGTCTTATTGATATTAGCTGGAATTACAATAAGAACTTTAACAGGTGATGATGGACTTATTAGGAATTCTAAAGATGCAAAAGAGGATGCAGAGATTGCAAATGAAAGGGAAATATTAGATATTGCAACAGTTGAAGCAATAGGAAAAAACAAATATGGAGACTTAGAGGAAGAAGAGTTTCAAGATGCATTAGACAAGCAAACAGGAGGAAAAGCAAAAGTAACAGATATTGGTGGTAGTTTCGAAGTACTTTTTATAGATAGCAAAAGATATTATGCAGTAGATGGCAATGGAAATATAGGAGATTTGCTAGTTGCTGTAACTGATCCATATCCAGGAGATATCACAAAAGATGAGAATGGAAATATCTTAGATGGAACAAGTAGTAATCCATACCAAATAAATTGTGTAGAAGATTTAGTTGCACTTTCAAATATGGTAAATAACACAGGAAAAATATTTAAAGATGGGCAAATAACAGACGCGAATGGGTACGGTGCTATGAGTGGTAAATATATAGTACTAACACGAGATTTAAATTTTAAATCAAGTGCATCATATGTAGATAGCCAAAGAACAGATTTTGAAGATATAAATGGAAACGATGCAGATGGAAATATACTAATTACAGAAATGACAACAGGAATGGGATTCAGACCGATAGGAACTAGAATTAATGGGGGTAATAATATGTTTGGAGGCAACTTTGATGGGAACAATCATAAATTAGAAAATATTTATATTAACTATGAGGGACAAGAAAGAAATTATGATACAGGTGTAGGGTTATTTGGATTTGGAGCATCAACAACAACAATTTCAAACTTAGAAATTTCAGGAGAGATTAAAGGAAGTTGTCATACAGGTGGAATAATTGGAGGTAACTGTAAGAGTATTGATAATTGTATAAATAGAGCGAATATAACAGGATTTAATATGGTAGGAGGAATTTGTGCCAAACCATCAATTAATATAACTAATTGCACAAACTATGGAACGATTAATATAACAGGACAAAGTTATGGTTATGGTGGTGCTGGAGGAATTGAAGGCCACATGAGTAGTGGTAATACTATTAAAAATTGTACTAATAAAGGTGATATAGTAGGAAATACAATAGGAGGAATTGTAGGATGTGTATTTTTTACAAATAATATTGAAACGAACATAATAAACTGTAGTAATGAAGGCAAATGTGGGGCAGGAATTGTCAGTTTTATGCGTGAAGGAACTGTAAATATAATAAATTGTTTTAACGCAGGAGAATGCAATAATGGAATTGTAAGTACTTTAGCAGGAGGCGATTGGAATGCTGAAATAGAATTAAATATACAAAATAGTTATAATTTGGGAAAAGTAAGTAATGCAGGAATATTAGGAGAACAAGGAAGAATTTGTAAAACAAATGTGCTAAATATAGAAAATTGTTACAATGCAGGAGAAAGTAAAAAAGCTATTATTGCTTCAATTTCAACAGATAGTAGAACAGAAACTAATATAAAAAATACATATTATGACAAAACAAAATCTAGCGAAATAGGAGCGGTAACAGATGGAATAGAAGAAATTAGTATATATAATAATGAGTCGTTTGTTTCTTTATTAAATAGTAATATAGTAAACAATACAAATTGGAACAAATGGGAACTAGGAGAAAATGGATATCCGGTTTTTGTGAAAAATTAATAAAAATAGAGCTTAAAACCTTGACATCCGTAGGTGGAATATGATATTATATTAACAATTCTAAAAACGGAATTTACCCAAAAGTAAAGATTAAAAATAAGGGTGATTAAAATAAAAAGATATAATAAAAAGTAAAAAATCAAACAAATCTTAGAGCCAGTTGAAAAACAAAGTTTTTCGACAGCTCTTTTATTGCCGTTTATAAGAAGGACAAGAACAAAATTTAAAATCAAATAATTTAAAAATTCTAAAGTTAAAAATTAAAAGAAGAGGAATTAAATACAAGGAGCCCTAAGCAATTTTGGATTGTAAAAGCAGACAAGCCAAAATCTTAGTAAAGCAAATTGTTATTTAAGAAGGACTTCTTTTAAATAATATAAAAAATTTTTTCTGCTTAATATTTTTTATGGGGTGATTTTTTTGAAAATTAAAGAAGTTAATTACGAGAAAGCTTCTCGTAAAGATTTCGCAAAAGTTGGCGACTATATCGAAATGCCAAATCTTATCAAAGTTCAAAGAGATTCATATGATTGGTTTGTAGAAGAAGGTTTAGGGGAAGTATTAAAAGATATTTCACCAATCGAAGACTATTCTGGAAACTTAGTTCTTGAATTTTTTGATTATTACATGGAAGAAAAAACAAAATACACAGTAGAAGAAGCAAAAGAAAGAGATGCAACTTATTCAACAAGATTACATGTTAAAGTAAGATTAATCAACCGTGAAACAGGAGAAATTAAAGAGCAAGAAATTTATTTAGGTGATTTTCCACTTATGACAGATAGTGGAACATTTGTAATCAATGGAGCAGAAAGAGTTGTTGTAAGCCAATTAGTACGTTCTCCAGGATGTTACTATGGAGAAGAATTTGACACAAAAACAGGAAAAAGGACTTATAATTCAACAGTTATGCCACTAAGAGGTGCATGGTTAGAATATGAAACAGATGGAAACGACATATTCTGGGTTCGTGTTGATAGAACAAGAAAAGTACCTGTAACAACATTATTAAGAGCAATTGGTGTAGCAACAGATAGCCAAATACTAGATTTATTTGGTGACGAAGAAATGTTAAAGGCAACTATTAATAAAGATACTATTAAAGATCAAGATGAAGCCTTAATTGAAATTTATAAAAAGTTAAGACCAGGAGAATTACCAACAGTAGATGCAGCTAGAAATCTATTTAATGGATTATTTTATGATAATAAGAGATATGACTTAGCAAAGGTTGGTAGATATAAATTTAATCAAAAATTATCACTAGCAACAAGAATTAAAGACAAAATAGCAGCAAATGATATTGTAGATAGTGAAACAGGAGAGGTTTTTGTACAAGCAGGAGAAGTCATTTCTGAAGAAGTAGCAGAAGAAATCCAAAATTCTGGAATTAATGTTGTAGACATTATAGTTGGAGAAAGAAATGTAAGAATTATAGGAAATTCTACATGTAATATCCACAAAGTATTACCAACAGTTGATTTAAGTAAATTACACATTAAAGAATTAGTAAATTATAATGTACTTAAAAATATAGTAGATAATACAGACGAAAAAGATTTAGTAAAAGCTTTAAATGAGAGAATGGATGAATTAGTACCAAAACATATCACAACAGAAGATATGATAGCATCTATTAACTATTTATTAAATCTTTCACACGGATTAGGAGAACCAGATGATATTGACCACTTAGCAAATCGTAGAATTCGTTGTGTAGGTGAATTATTGCAAAACCAATTTAGAATTGGTTTAACAAGACTAGAAAGAGTTGTACGTGAAAGAATGACAATTCAGGATTTAGATGTTGTAACACCACAAACATTAATTAACACAAAACCAATAACATCAGCAATTCGTGAATTCTTTGGAAGCTCACAACTATCACAATTCATGGATCAAACTAACCCATTATCAGAATTAACACATAAAAGAAGAATTTCAGCATTAGGACCTGGTGGATTAACTAGAGAAAGAGCAGGATTTGAGGTTCGTGACGTTCACTATACACATTATGGTAGATTGTGTCCTATTGAATCTCCAGAAGGTCCAAACATCGGACTTATCTCAGCACTTTCATCATTTGCAAGTATAAATGAATATGGATTTATTGAAACACCATATAGAAAAATAGATCCAGAAACACATAAATTAACAGATATTGTTGAATATATGAGCGCAGATGTAGAAGACAATTACATTATTGCTCAAGCATCTGAGCCAGTTGATAAAGATGGAAAATTTGTTAATAGTAGAGTTAGAGTAAGATTTAAGAATGAAGTTATTGAAGTTGATAGTGATAAAGTTCAATATGTTGATGTATCACCAAAACAATTAGTATCAATTGCAGCAGCTATGATTCCATTCTTAGAGCAAGACGACGCAAAAAGAGCTTTAATGGGTTCAAACATGCAACGTCAAGCAGTTCCTCTTATGATTACAGAAAGTCCAATTGTAGGAACAGGAATTGAGTATAGAGCAGCAAAAGATTCTGGAATTTTAGTATTAGCAGAAGATGATGGTGTGATTGAAAAAGTAACAGGAGACAATATTACAGTAAAATATAAAAACGGAAAAACTGTTGTACATAAATTACGTAAATTTAAAAGAACTAATGGTGGAACATGTATAAACCAAAAACCTATAGTTAAAAAAGGTGAAAAGGTTAAAAAAGGAGATGCCATTGCTGATGGACCATCAACACAAAATGGAGAAATGGCACTTGGTAAAAACGTATTAGTAGCTTTCTCAACATGGGAAGGATATAACTATGAGGATGCTATCTTAATTAATGAAAGATTAGTAAAAGAAGATGTATTTACATCAATTCATATTGAGGAATATGACTGTGAATGTCGTGATACAAAATTAGGAGCAGAAGAAATTACACGTGATATTCCAAATATAGGTGATGATTCATTAAAAGACTTAGACGAAAATGGAATTATTAGAATTGGTGCTGAAGTTAGACCAGGAGATATCTTAGTTGGTAAAGTTACTCCAAAAGGAGAAACTGAACTAACAGCAGAAGAAAGATTATTAAGAGCTATCTTTGGTGAAAAAGCAAGAGAAGTAAGAGATACCTCACTTAGAGTACCACATGGAGAAGCAGGAACTATTGTTGATGTTAAGATATTTACAAGAGAAAATTCAGACGAATTAGGACCTGGTGTAAACCAAATCATTAGATGTTATATAGCAACAAAAAGAAAAATATCTGTAGGAGATAAAATGGCAGGACGTCATGGTAACAAAGGTGTTATTTCAAGAGTATTACCAGAAGAAGATATGCCATTTATGCCAGATGGTACACCAATTGATATTCTATTAAATCCACTAGGTGTTCCTTCTCGTATGAACTTAGGACAAATTCTAGAAGTTCACTTAGGAGGAGCAGCAAAGGCTTTAGGATGGAAGATTGCAACACCAGTATTTGATGGAGCAACTGAAGAAGATGTACGTGAAGTACTAAAAAAAGCCGGAATGAGTGAAGATGGAAAAACTATTCTTTATGATGGTAGAACTGGAGATCCATTTGATAAACCAATTACAGTTGGAGTTATGTACATGTTAAAACTTCACCACTTAGTTGATGATAAGATCCATGCTCGTTCAACTGGACCATACTCATTAGTAACACAACAACCTCTAGGAGGAAAAGCACAATTTGGTGGACAACGTTTTGGAGAGATGGAAGTTTGGGCATTAGAAGCATATGGAGCAGCTTATACACTACAAGAAATGTTAACTGTTAAATCAGATGATGTAGTAGGACGTGTTAAAACTTATGAAGCAATTGTAAAGGGAGAAAATGTTCCAGAACCAGGAGTACCAGAAAGCTTTAAAGTTCTTGTAAAAGAATTACAATCATTAGGATTAGATGTACGTCTATATTCTGAAGATAATCAAGAACTAGAACTAAAAGAGAACATCGAAGAGGGAATTGAATATGACCCAGAAAAAGAAAGAAAACTTCTAGAAACAGAAGAAGTAATTGCAGATGGTGATTTGGACGGATATGAAGAAACAGCAGATGATGTTTTACTAGAAGATGATGAGGATTCTTTAGATGATGGTAGTGATGAACTATTTGAAGAATTGGATGACGAAGGTGATGAGTTATTGTTTGACAATGACTTGGCTAATGATAATTTAGATGATGAGAATGATATTATTGAATAAAATTAACTAAATAAATTTCAAAAAGGCAAGAGGCGACCTAAAGGAATTGCAAGAGCGGTGGCTAGCCCTCTTAACCTGTTTTGAAATTACCCACAAAAAATAAAATAATGATTGGGAGATGTGTCCCCAATTGGACAAAAATGTCCAAAAGGAAACGTCCCCAATTGGACATAAGGGGGAAAAATCGTGGATGAATTAGATATTTTTAATAAGTTAAAAATAGGAATTGCATCAGATGAAAAAATAAGAGAATGGTCAAAAGGTGAAGTTAAAAAACCTGAGACAATTAATTACAGAACTTTAAAACCAGAGAAGGATGGGTTGTTCTGTGAAAGAATATTTGGGCCAACAAAAGACTGGGAATGTCATTGTGGTAAATATAAAAGAGTAAGATATAAAGGAATTGTTTGTGACAGATGTGGTGTAGAAGTTACAAAATCAAAAGTTAGACGTGAAAGAATGGGACATATTGAGCTTGCAGCACCTGTTGCACATATTTGGTATTTTAAAGGTATTCCAAGTAGAATTGCTTTAATGCTAGACATTTCACCAAGAAACTTGGAAAAAATTATTTACTTTGCATCTTACATAGTAGTAGATAAAGGAACTTCAGGATTAGAAAAATGCCAAGTATTAAATGAAAAAGAATATCACGAGGCAGAAGAAAAATACGGTAGAGGTTCATTTAAAGCAAAGATGGGAGCAGAGGCTTTAAGAGAATTATTAGAACAAATTGATTTAGAAAAATTATCAGAGTCAATAAAAAAAGAATTAGAACAAGCAAGTGAGCAAAAAAAGGTTAAACTTGTAAAAAGATTAGACACAGTAGAATCATTTAGAATTTCAGGAAATAGACCTGAATGGATGGTTATGAATGTTGTACCAGTTATCCCACCAGAATTAAGACCAATGGTTCAACTAGATGGTGGTAGATTTGCAACATCTGACTTAAATGATTTATATAGAAGAGTTATTAATAGAAATAACAGATTAAAAAGATTATTGGAATTAGGAGCACCAGAAATTATTGTAAGAAACGAAAAACGTATGTTACAAGAATCAGTAGATGCTTTAATCGACAATGGAAGACGTGGAAGACCAGTAACAGGAGCTGGAAATAGACCATTAAAATCATTATCAGATATGTTAAAAGGAAAACAAGGTCGTTTCCGTCAAAACTTACTTGGAAAACGTGTTGACTACTCTGGACGTTCTGTTATCGTAGTTGGACCAGAACTTCAAATTTATCAATGTGGACTTCCAAAAGAAATGGCAGTAGAACTATTTAAGCCATTTGTTATGAGAGAATTAGTAGGTAGAGGAATTGCACAAAACATTAAAAATGCTAAAAGAATGGTTGAAAGATTAAGACCAGAAGTATGGGGAATCTTAGAAGAAGTTATTAAAGATCATCCAGTTATGTTAAACCGTGCGCCAACATTACATAGACTTGGAATTCAAAGTTTTGAGCCAGTACTAGTAGAAGGAAGAGCAATTAAACTTCACCCATTAGTTTGTGAAGCATTTAATGCTGACTTCGATGGTGACCAAATGGCAGTTCATTTACCATTATCACCAGAGGCACAAGCAGAATCAAGATATTTAATGCTATCAACTAATAACCTACTTAAACCACAAGATGGTAAGCCAGTTGCAGTACCAAGACTAGATATGATTTTGGGAAGTTATTACTTAACAATGGTACTAGAAGGAGAAAAAGGAGAAGGAAAATACTTTAAAGATCCAGAAGAAGCTATAATGGCTTTTGAAAATCATGAAGTAGGAATTCACGCAAAAATATATGTAAGAATATCTAAAGAAATAGATGGAGAAATTAAAACATCAAAAATAGAAACAAGTGTTGGTAGAATTATATTTAACCAAGGAATTCCACAAGATTTAGGATTTATAGACAGAAAAGAAGATCCATTCCAATACGAAATTAGTTTCCCAGTTATGAAAAAATCAATGGGACAAATTATAGAAAGAGTTATTAGTAAACATGGATTAACAGAATCAGCAGAAGTTATTGATTATATCAAAGCATTAGGTTTCAAATATTCTACTTTAGCAGGTATTACATTCTCAATGGATGACGTAAAAGTACCAGAAGCTAAAAAAGGATTATTAAAAGAAGCTGATGAAAAAGTAGAATCAATTAGAAAACAATATGCGAGAGGTTTAATTACAAACGATGAAAGATATAATGCTGTTATTGATGTTTGGGAAGATACAACTAAAAAAGTAAGTACAGCAATGGAAGAAAACTTTGAAGAATTAAACCCAATATACATGATGGTTAAATCTGGAGCCCGTGGTAATATGAACCAATTAAGACAAATTGCTGGTATTCGTGGACTTATGGCAAGTACAACTGGTAAAGCAGTTTAAATTCCAATTAAATCTTCATTTGCTGAAGGGTTAGATGCCTTAGAATACTTTATTTCAGCCCATGGAGCACGTAAAGGACTTTCAGATACAGCTTTAAGAACAGCTGACTCTGGATATCTAACAAGAAGATTAGTTGATGTTTCACAAGATATTATTGTTAGAGAACATGACTGTGGAACACATGATGGAATTATAGTTTATGACATCAAAGATGGAAATCAAATAATTGAGAAAATGCAAGAAAGATTAATAGGAAGATATGTAGTAGAAGATGTTATTAATCCAGAAACAAAAGAATTGATTGTTGATACAAATACTATGATAGATGAAGACATTGCAGAAAAAATCGTATCAGCAGGTATTGAAAAACTAAAAGTTCGTTCAGTACTTGGTTGTCGTTCAAAACGTGGTGTATGTCAAAAATGTTATGGTATGGGATTAGCAAGAAGAGACTTAGTATCTATTGGAGAATCAATTGGTATTATTGCTGCACAATCTATTGGTGAGCCTGGTACACAGCTTACAATGAGAACAATCCACTCTGGTGGTGTTGCAGGTGTAGCTGATATTACACAAGGTTTACCTAGGGTAGAGGAATTATTTGAAGCTAGAAAACCAAAAGGACTTGCTATTATATCAGCAATTGATGGTAAAGTTAAGATTAAAGAAACTAAGAAGAAAAAAGAAGTAATAGTTACAAGTAAAGACAATTCAAAATCTTATACAATTCCATTTGGTTCAAAAATGAAAGTAAAAGATGGAGATATTGTAGAGGCAGGACAACCACTAATTGAAGGTTCAATTAATCCAGCTGAAATTTTGGAAATCAAAGGACCAGAAGGAGTATATGAATACCTAATTTCAGAAGTACAAAAAGTTTATAGAAACCAAGGTGTTGATATTAATGACAAACACATTGAAGTAATTGGTAGACAAATGCTTAAAAAAGTTAGGGTTGAAGATAATGCAGATACAGATATGTTCCCAGGTTCATTAATTGATATGTATGAATTTGAAGATAAGAATAACGAAGCAATTGCAGCAGGAAAACGTCCAGCTACAGGTAAGAGAGTGTTATTAGGAATTACAAAAGCTTCTCTTGCAACAGATAGTTTCTTATCAGCAGCATCATTCCAAGAGACAACAAGAGTATTAACAGAAGCAGCAATTAAAGGAAAAGTAGATGATTTAGTAGGATTAAAAGAAAATGTTATCATTGGTAAATTAATCCCAGCAGGAACTGGAATGCAAAAATATCAAAATATTCATATTAGTACAGAAAAAGAACTTGAAGAAACATCAAATGTAGAAGAAAATATGCAATAAAATAAATAGGCATGGTATGTAAGAATATCATGTCTATTTTTTTATTGCAATCAGACGGCTTTTAAATTTCGGTGTTTTTTGGGAATGCTTGGGGGATGATTTGCCATAAAGGTATACTAAGTCGAAAATATAGCGCTTGATTGGAATGAAAAATAGAAATTGTTAGGAAATAAAATGAGTAAGATTCAGCTAAAATCAATAATTAATATATCTAAATATTATACTTAAGCTGCCTTCATAAACAAAGAAATTATAAAATTAGCTAAATGGCACCTCCCAAAAGGGTTTGGTATCCTCCATTTAGCTAATTTAATAATTTCTAATGTTCATTCAGTTGCAACCGTATAATTTTTATCTATATTAATTATTGATTTTATGGTGAAAAAGCCTTGTTTTATTTCCCTACAATTTCTTTTTGAATGTAATGAACAGCTATATTTTCGACTTAGTATACCTTTATGGCAAATCATCCCCCAAGCATTCCCAAAAAACACCGAAATTTAAAAGACGGCTTTCTTGACAAATATACTATTTGTTAGTAAAATATAATAGAATGAATAGAAGGAGAAGTATTATGCAAAAAAATAATAGAAATGTATTTGAAACGTTAATATCAAGAACAAAAATATATTTAGCAATTATATTTATTCTATTAATAGTTGTTAGTATTGAGAATACAAAGATGATAGTCCCATCTATTTTGTTATACATTATAATTATGGGATATACCTATTATGCTAACAAGAAAAGAAAAAGTGAAATATCTGAGACTTTACAAGACTTAACATTAACAGTTGATTCAGCTGCTAAAACGAGTCTTATTAATTCACCTTTTCCATTAATTATATTAGAAACAGATGGAACAGTGATATGGAGAAGTTCTAAATTTACATCTGAATTTGCTAATATAGATATCAATACATATATAGATGATTTAAGTATTGATATAAAAGAAGAAATAGCTAATAGAAAAGAAAAAAATAATAGAGATATTATAAAGCAGATAAAAATAGGAAATAAGAACTATAAAATAGTAGGAAGATATGTAAATTATAGAAATAGAGACAAAGATAAGAAAAATAAAAAAGAATATATGGTAATTTTATATTTTATAGATGATACAGAGAATATAAAGCTTCAAAAAGAATATAAAGACTCTAAGTCATGCGTTGGAGTTATTATGGTTGACAACTATGAAGAGACTATGCAAAGGTTGGAAGCAGGAGAAAAACCACTTGTAACAGCTGAAATCGATAAAGAAATGTATGATTGGGCAAATAAAACAAATGGTGTACTAATAAAATCAGACAGAGATAGATATGTATATCTATTTGAACAAAGATATTTAGAACAAGTAAAAGAAGACAAATTTAGTATATTAGATAAGATAAAAGACATTGACACCAAAGAGAAAGTACAATTTACATTAAGTATAGCAATATCAAATGAAGGTGCTACTGATAAAGAAAAGTACAAATCAGCACAAGCAGCTATGGATGTCGTACTAGGTAGAGGTGGAGACCAAGCTGTCATTAGAGAAAATGAAATTTATAAATTCTTCGGAGGAAGAGCACAAGAACTAGAAAAAAGAACAAAAGTAAAGGCTAGAGTAGTTGCACATGCATTAGAAAATTTGATTAAAGAGTCTAATAAAGTAATGGTTATGGGACACACGAATCCAGATATGGATGCAATAGGATCTTGCATGGGAATTTATCGATTAGCCAAAACATTGAATACCAATGCATATATTGTAAATAGCGAAAATGCTCCGGCATTAGAATCATTTAAAAAAGCTATGGACAAAGATCCAGAATATGAAGATGTTATTATTAATAAAGAAGTAGCCTTGGAAAATATTGATGAAGACACTTTACTAGTAGTAGTAGATACACACAAAATTAATTATGTGGATGCTCCAGAATTGTTGGAAAAAGCAAAGAAAATAGTAATTGTTGACCATCATAGAAGAAGTACAGATTACATAGAAAATGCAACACTTATGTTTCAAGAAGTATATGCTTCTTCAGCGGCTGAATTAGTAACAGAATTACTACAATATGCAGAAGCAAAAATAAATTTAAAGACAATTGAAGCAGAAAGTTTGTATGCAGGAATTATGATGGACACTAAAAACTTTACTTTCAAAACTGGAGTTAGAACTTTTGAAGCTGCAGCATATCTTCGTAGATGTGGTGTAGATATTATAAGAGTAAAAAAATGGTTCCAAAGTGATTTAGCAAGCTTTAATACAATAGCAGATATTGTAAAAAAAGCAGAAATTGTGAATGAAACAATAGCAATATCTATCCATGATGAAGTGACAAAAGATGCTAGCTTAATTTGTGCTAAAGCTGCAGATGAATTATTAACAATTAGTGACATAACAGCTTCTTTTGTATTAGGAAATACAGGAGATAAAATTTGTATTAGTGGACGTTCTATTGTAGATATTAATGTACAAATAATCTTAGAAAAATTAGGTGGCGGAGGTCACATTACATTAGCAGGAGCTCAGGTAGAAGGTATGACAATGGAAGAAACAAAACAAGAATTAATTAATAGGATTAATGAGTATTTTTCGGAAATAGAAAATTAACAAAAGATAGGAGCTGTTTTGAATGAAAATTATAAAGAAATTTAGAAAGAGTGAAAAAGGAGCAATTACAGTATTTGTACTAACAGCTTTACTATTTATGCTAGTGGTACTTGGTGTTGCTTATATAAGTATATCCAATAAAGTAACAAATGAAAATAAAAAAATAGAGCAAATTGAGAAAGAGTATTTAGAGAATAGTAATGATAATGTAATTGAGCAAACGTATAATGAAATTGTCGAAAATATGAAAGAAACAGAGGGTAAAATAACATTAACGCCAAATGAAACAGGTTGGACCAATAAAGATATTACTGTAACTGTGGAATATGGATCTCTATTAACGGAAAATAGAAAGGCTGGATTTGGGGCGGCAAATGTAGAAAATGCGACCACAGTGACAGTATCTACAAATGGAACAGTATATGCGCAAGCAGAAGATAAAAACGGAAATCTAGTTGAAGCAAAATTAGAGATAAAAAATATAGATAAGGAATTACCAACTGTCAATATGATGCCTGATGGCGGAAAATATGTAGTGCCAGTACAAGGAACAGCCACTATTAAATCAGTGTTAACGGCAGAAGATACAGGTGGATCAGGGATAAATTTATTGAAATATGCATGGTCTACTAGTAATATAAGTGAGCCTGCGGAGTGGATAGATTTTAAAAGTGGAGAAGAAATAAGTAATCCTAATTGTACACAAGGCACTTATTATTTATGGACAAAAGTAACAGATGTAGCAGGAAATAGAGCGGAGAATGTAAAGGTGAGTAATGCTTTTATAGTTGGTGATAATACAGATACCGCCAACAAAATTAAATTGACACCAAATCCAACTTATTGGACTAACCAAGAGGTAGTAGTAACAGTTGAGTATGGGGCAAATTTAACGCAAAATAGAAAAGTACGTTTTGGAGATACTATTCTAGATGATGCCACAACAATAACAGTTCCACAAAATGGAGTTGTATATGCGGAAGCAGAGGATATAGCAGGAAATAAAATAACAGAAGAGATAGAAATTAGTAATATAGACATAGTGCAACCAAAAATAGAAATACAAACACAACAGAATAGTACATGGGCAAAAACAGCAAATGTAGAAGTAATAATTAATGATGATCTAAGCGGATTACAAGAGGGTGCAAGTATAAAGTATGGATGGAGTACATCAAATACAATAGAGCCAACCTCATATGCACAAGCTAGTTTAAGTTATTCAACTGGCGATATGAGTTATACATTTATAGCAAATTCGAGTGGATTAACAGGGAAGTATTATTTATGGGTAGTCCCAACAAATTTAAAGGACCAGGCAGGTAATAGTAATGATAGTATATCTAAAACAACCGGAACGTTTTATTTAGATAATACAGCGACAACTATTTCTATAGACCAAGAATCTAGTACAGATGGAATAATAAATATTTTAGTAGATGCAAATGACTCACAAGCAATTAATTACATTTTATTGCCAGACAAAACAATGTTGAGTGCTAATGGAAATACTACTTTTAGTACAACATATGCTGTTAGTCAGGAAGGAAAATATGAGTTCAAAGTAGTAGATATGGCAGGTAACGAAATAAGCGATAGTTATACTGCTGTATTCCAAGCATCGACAACTATTGAAAGTTTATCAGTAACTGCACCATCATCAGGAACATATAAAGTGGGCGAACAGATAACAATAACAGCAGTATTTAGTGAAAATGTTTATGCAGATGCTAATCTTAATACTATAACTGCTTTAACAGCTATACCATTAAAAATAAAATTTGGAAATGGTGTAGAAAAATCAGCAACATTTAATAATGCAAGTGGAACAACTATAACTTACACATATACTATACAGGATGGAGATAATGGTTTACTTTATTTATCTAGTTATACAGGAACAATATATAATTCACAAGGTATGTATGCAAATGTGAAAGCTGCAGAATTGACAGGAAATACAATAATAGCAGATACTCAAGGACCAACAGTTGAAAGTATTCAAGTAATAAGCAATTCAGGTACATATGAGGCGGGTGCAGCAATATATATTCAAGTAACTTATAATGAAAATGTATATCAAGATGAAAATCAGACTGCATTTTTAACATCTACGGCTCCTATATTAAAATTAAAATTTGATGATAATATACAAAAAACTGCAAAATTCGAAAATGTAAGTGGAAATGTAATGAATTATAGTTATATAATTTCTCAAGAAGATTCAGGAAAAATGCAGTTTGTAGAATATAGAGGAACAGTATATGATATGGTGGGAAATAGAGGAGAAATTAATTTAACCACTTTTGCTAATACTGGTAATGAAATAACAGCATATACTCCTAACAAAGAAAATGCAGAAGTAGGAGAAATTGTAGAAGATTCTAATAAAACTATTACAGGTGATACTCCTAATTACAAAAATCCAGTTATACCAGTAGGATATGCACCAATTGAAACGCCAGATGCGACATGGAATGTAGCAGAAGGAACGGATTATCCAGCAGGTTGGAATAATGGACTTGTGATTCAAGATATAGATAAAAATCAATATGTTTGGGTTCCAGTAGATGGTGTTGATGTAAGATATGAAGCAAATTATTCATATCCTTCAGATTATGAACCTACTGCAGAAAATACTGTAGATAGATCAGTCCCAGATGGAGTTATTAATCAACAGGCACAAATAGAAAGATATGGGGGATATTATATTGCAAGGTTTGAAGCAGGAGATCCTTCAGCTACTTCAAAGAGAGGGAGTAGTTCAGGAACAACAGCTAAACCAGTTAGCAGACAAGGAGTATGGCCATATACATATGTAGATAGACAAGTAATAAAAGAGTTTTCTGAAACAGCATATAATTCTGATTTTGTACAAAGTGGTTTAGTAACAGGTACGCAATGGGATACTATGTGTTTATGGATAAGTAATGCTGGTTATAATGTTGACTCAAATTCAACTAGTTGGGGAAACTATACTGGAACATTTTTTAATCAGAATAAATTAGCTGTTACAGGTTCAAATGATAAATATAAGGCAAAAAACCTATATGATGTGGCAGGAAATTCATGGGAGCTATCTTCAGAATGGTATAAAAATGACAAATATCCATATATAAAAAGAGGAGGATCAAACTATTTTAATATAAATAGACGTCCTGCAGCATTCAGAGAATGTATACAAGATAGTTCAATGTTTAGTTCAGACTTAGCATTTAGAGTGGTTTTATATATTTATTAAAAAGAGGAGAATAAATTTGAAAAAAGGTAGAATAAAAAAGGTATTAATATTATTAGTGGTAATTATTTTAATATCAATAGTTGTTATAGTATTAGTAAATAAAAAGAATACTCAATTAGAAAGTAGCGAAAATGAAAATGCAACATATGTAGAATTAGGGTTGAGAACTAAACAAAATGTGAGTGAAAAAATAAAAGCAGAGAAGGAATTTGATGGTTTAATTATGCAGAGTGCTGATATTACATATAGCAATAAATTATCAACATTTTCTGTAGTAATTGTAAATAAAAAAGATGAAGAATATAAAGAAAAGGATATAGAGATAATATTTGTAGATGAAAATAATCAAATAATTGCTCAAATACAAACCCAGATTCCTACTATTACAGCTAAAGGTATTGTGACATTAAATGCTACTATTGAAAGTGATATATCACAATCATATGATTATTATATTACTGAAATAAAAAAATAGATTAAAGATAAAGTGCAAACAATTTAATTTGTTTTGCACTTTTTAAAGTAATGTTAACTTGAAAAAATCGTAAAAATGTTATAAAATAATTAACATGAAAGAAAGGCGTGATAAAATGAAAGTAATATTAAAAGCAGATATCAAAGGAGTAGGAAAAAAGGATCAAGTAATCAATGCATCAGATGGATATGCAAGAAATTTTTTATTTCCAAAAAATTTAGCAGTAGAAGCCAACAACGAAAACATGAGCAAATTAAAAGCAAAACAAGATTCAAATGCTTTTAGAAAATCACAAGAAAAAGAAGAAGCTAAAAAAACAGCAGAAAAACTTTCAAAAATAATGTTAAAAGTACCAGTAAAAGCTGGAGAGAACGGAAAAATATTTGGAGGAGTATCAGCTAAAGAAATATCAGAACTTTTGAAAAAGAACTATCAAATAGAAGTTGATAAAAAGAAAATAGAGTTAAAAGAAACTATAAAAACATTAGGTGTAAGAACAATAGCAATTAAACTATATGAAGGCGTTGTTGGAAACTTAAAAATAGATGTAATTAGTCAATAGTATTGTATAGAGATGTGTCCCAGAATGGACAAAAATGTCCAATTGGGGACTGTCCCTAATTGGACATTGGAGGAATGAATTAAAATGGAGTTAGGAAAAGTACCACCACATGATTTAGAGGCAGAGCAAGCTATTATTGGTAGTATGCTTACAGATAGGGATGCTGTTATTTCTGCCATAGAAATATTAAAAGAAGAAGATTTTTATAGAGAAGATAATAAAGCTATTTATGCAGCTATCTTAAATTTGTATAATCGTGCAGAACCAATTGATATTATTACTGTAAAAGCGGAACTAGAATCTATGGGGAAGTTCGAACAAGTTGGTGGATTGGAATATTTAGCAGAATTACCAGAAAAAGTTCCAACTACTGCAAACGCTATGAAGTATGTTAAAATAGTAGAAGAAAAATCAACTTTAAGAAGGCTAATAAAAACAGCTAATGAAATAATAGAATTGGGATATAGTCCAACAGAAGAAGTAGAAGACATTATGGAGGGTGCAGAGAAGAAAATCTTTAATATTATGCAAGAAAAAAATCAGAAAGGATATACTCCAATTAAAGACGTTTTAGTTGAAAGTTTTACTCAATTAGAAGAGTTATATAATAGAAAGCAGCACATAACAGGAGTTCCATCTGGTTTCGTAGAACTGGATTATAGAACAGCTGGATTTCATGGGTCAGAACTTATTTTAATTGCAGCAAGACCGGCTATGGGTAAAACAGCTTTTGCGTTAAACATAGCAACTAATGCATCAGTAAAGGCAGGTGTGCCAGTAGCAATTTTTAGTTTAGAAATGTCGAAAGAGCAATTAGTAAATAGAATTTTATGTAGTGAAGCAATGGTTGATAGTAATAAAGTAAGGACCGGAAAACTAGAAGAAGATGACTGGACAAAGTTAGCAGGAGCAATTGGACCATTATCAGAAGCAAACATATATATCGATGATACACCAGGAATTAATATTATGGAAATTAGAGCAAAATGTAGAAAACTTAAATTGGAAAAAAATATAGGTATGGTTGTAATCGACTATTTACAATTAATTCAAGGAAGCGGAAGAAGAGGCGGAAGCCGTGAACAAGAGATTTCAGAAATTAGTAGGTCTTTAAAAATATTAGCCAAAGAATTGGATGTTCCAGTAATAGCATTATCACAATTATCAAGAGCAGCAGAACAGCGTCCAGACCATAGACCGATGTTATCAGATTTACGTGAATCTGGAGCGATTGAGCAAGATGCCGATATTGTAATGTTTTTATATAGAGATGACTATTATAACCAAGATAGTGAAAAAAAGGATATAGCAGAAGTTATTATAGCAAAACACAGAGGAGGTTCAACAGGAACAGTTGAATTATTATGGCTAGGAAGCTATACAAAATTTGTTAATTTGGAAAGAAGATTTGATGATTAGTAAGATTTTGTAAATCGACAACTTGAAAAATGGGTAAAAATAGTGTAAAATAAGTAATACTATAAAATTGGTATTACTTATTTTAGTTATATAAAAAGCATTTATAACAAATACAAATAAGAAATAGAAAGGTTAATAAATGAAAGATAAAGTATCAAAAACAATAGAAAAATATAATTTAATTGAAGATGGAGACAAACTGGTTCTTGCTGTGTCAGGAGGACCTGATTCTATTGCTATGTTAGATGTACTAAATGAAATAAGATATGATAAAAAAGCTAATATGAATTTTGACATAGTAGTTGCACATGTAAATCATATGATTAGGAAAGAAGCAGAAGAAGATGAAAAATATGTAAAAGATTATTGCAATAAAAAAAACATTGAATTTTATTCAAAAAGTATAGATGTAAAAAAACTTGCTAATAATAATAAAATAGGGACAGAAGAAGCAGGAAGAAAAGTTAGGTATGAATTTTTTGATGAAATTTTAAATTGCACAAAAGCAAATAAAATTGCAATTGCACACAATAAAAATGATAAAGTAGAAACTATGATTATGAATGCAATACGTGGTAGCGGAATATCAGGTTTAAAAGGAATCGAAGCAAAAAGAGGTAAATATATTAGACCATTAATTGAATGTGAAAGATTTGTTATTGAAGAATATTGTGATCAAAAACAATTAAATCCTAGAATTGATAAAACTAATTTTGAAAATGAATATACAAGGAATAAAGTAAGGAACATTGTGATTCCGTATGTAAAGAAGGAATTTAATCCAAACATTATAGAAACATTAAATAGATTATCTGAACTAGT
>CALYAH010000063.1 GCA_944393455.1 uncultured Clostridia bacterium | reverse complement strand
GATTTACATGTTTTACTAGATGGTGTTTACGAACGGAAGAAAAACTTTTGGAAATTTAATGAAATATATTAAAATGGCAACTAGCTTTAACTTCGGTGAAGTTATGTCAGTTATTGTTGCAAGTGCACTTTTACCGTTTTTACCAGAAACACCAATTCAGTTGTTAGTAGAAGGATTATTATATGATTTTGGACAATTAACACTACCATTTGATAATGTAGATGATGAATATTTACAAAAACCAAGAAGGTTTAATTTAAAGAGTTTAAAACACTTTATGTTATTTATGGGGCCACTTAGTTCAGCCTTTGACTTAATGGTTTTTGCTAGTTTATGGTTTATTTTCCATGTAAGAGAAGTAGCACTTTTCCAAACTGTTTGGTTTAGTTATAGTATTGTTTCTAACTTACTAGGAATGCATATTATAAGAACATCAAAGGTTCCGTTTGTACAAAGTAATGCTCATAGAATGGTTTATTTCTCTTCTATTTTACTTAGTATTATAGGAATTATAGTTCCATTCACTTGGCTTGGAAAAGCAATTGGACTTGTTCCAATTCCACTTCCATTTATGACAATTATTATAGGTATCCCTATTCTTTATTGTTTTGTTGCATTATTTGCTAAAAAAGTTTATATCAAAAAATATGGAGAATGGATATAAAAGTAAAAGCACCAGTAAAAATTACTGGTGTGCTTTTTATATCCTATCTTATTACTTTACTAAAATTTTATTTTTTAATCTTAACAATTAGTTGTTATCAAAAAATCTTCAATTTCTAGTTCTTTTAAATAGTGTTTAGGCATTTTTTCTGCAACGCATTTACCTATTTCTCCACCATTTTCTTTCAGAGTATGTTCAAAATCAACATAATTTTTAAAAAATTGATAATCGCCATGATTACTCCAACTTATTATTAACGCTAATAGTACAGGATTTCCTTTTATTTCTGTACTTCCAAGCTCTAGTGACATCATTTTATCACAACAATACATATCTAAAATAGTATAATCTATCTTATTTTTTAATTCTTCTATTTTTTCAATATTGTTATTTTTTAATAATTCTAGAGTACCATTTTTTTCTAAAAAATTCACTTCATTTTGTAACCACACTTTTACTTCTTCTTTCGATTGCTGTCTCACTTTTTCTTTCTCCTTTATGCAATAAGATAGAATATTGTTACAACTAATTTGTAATATTGTATACCTTTTCTTTGATTATGTCAATTACTAAAAATAAAAAAGCGTTGACAAAATCTCTTGCTTTGCCAACACTTTAGGATAAAATATTATTTTATCCTATTTGTGAAAAAACATTAATAAAATAGAAAATTGCTACAATTGTTATTGTCATCAAAATGACAAATAATATAGCTTGATTTCTCTTTATTTTCTTTACTGCTGTTTTTTCCATATTTTATGCCTCCCTTACCTAGTTAACTTAAATTATACACCTTTCATACCATTATGTCAATTTTAATTTTTCTTATCAAGGTTATAAAGTTCTCTCACTAAAGGTATGTTAATGTCATTATAGAGCTTGTTCATTACATTCAAAAAGAAATTGTAAGGTAATAGCTCAAGCCTTTTTCAGCGTAAAATCAATAATTATTATATAAAGCTAATACGATTACAACTGAAATAACATTAAAACTTCTTTAATTAGCTAAATGGAGGATACCAAACCCCTTTGGGAGGTGCCATTTAGCTAATTTTAGAAGTTTTTTGTTATGTAAGGCAGTTTTAGTATTAGTCTTAGATATAATAATTATTGATTTTATCTGAATCTTACTCATTCTATTACCTAACAATTTCTATTTTTCATTTCAATCAAGCGCTCTATAATGACATTAACATACCTTTAGTAGGAGAACTTTATAACCTTGATGAAAAGTAAAACTTTAAAGCACTTCTTCTACCTTTACTTTTTCATTTCCTATTATCTCCTTTAATAAAAGAATTATATCATCAGTCAAATACAGTTGTCCACAAGGTCTAGTTTCCTCTCCTATTCTAATTTGAACATTTATATTATTCTTATCACCATTAAAATATCTTAAAGCCCCTCTTAATTTATCTTTTTCTTCTTCTGTGCTATCAGTAATATTTAAAGTTAAAATCTTTTGTTTCTGCTCTCCAAAATCCTTTATGTCATTTGCAATAATTGTTGTTGCATCATCTTCACGAATGCTCAAACGTCCTTCAACCATAACAATATTTTCTTCTACTAAACTTTTGCCAGCCTTTAAATAAGCATTTTCAAATACAATTACTTCTGCAGTTCCATATAAATCTTCTATTGTAACAAAAGCCATAATCTTATTATTTTTTGTATATTTCTTTTTAATAGAAGTTATAATGCCTGCATATTTCACATTTTGTCCATCATGATATTGAGGTTTTGTATTTTGTTTTACTAATTCCATTTCATTATTTAGATTAGAAGACATTTGTTCATCTATCTCTTTTAATTTCATAGTATTTATATTAGTTTGCATTTCTATTTGCTTTCTTAATTTTTCTAATGGATGCCCTGAAATATAAATTCCTAACATTTCTTTCTCAAGAGACAATAGTTCTTTATTTGGTAATTCTTCATGTTCTTCAAATGTATATTTTATTTCATTTAACTCTGCTTTTTCTTCTTCTGACCCTAAATCAAACATGGATACTTGTCCACTAAAAGCTTTTTTCTTTCCACTTTGAATAGTATCAATAATTGCTTCAAATGATGCAAGTAATGTACTTCTTGTTTGTTCAAATTCTTCAAAAGCCCCTGCTTTAATTAAGCTTTCTACACATTTCTTGTTTACTGCTTCATCTGCAATTCTCTCACAAAAGTCAGTAAAACTCTTATATGGCCCATTTTGGCTTCTTTCCCTTACAATATTATCAACAGGTACTGTTCCAACATTTTTTATACTTCCTAGTCCAAAACGAATCTTACCATTTTCAACTGTAAATTTTGTACTACTTTTATTAATCTCTGGTTTTAAAATTTCAATTCCTAAAGTTTTGCATTCATCTATATATTGTGGAATTTTATCTAAATTTCCTAAGAAACTATTTAAGGTTGCTGCCACAAATTCTGCTGGATAATATGCTTTTAAATATGCTGTTCTATATGCTACAACTGCATAACATGCTGCATGTGATTTATTAAAAGCATATTTCGCAAATTCTGCCATTTCGTCAAATATTTTATTTGCAGATTGTTCG
>CALYAH010000062.1 GCA_944393455.1 uncultured Clostridia bacterium | reverse complement strand
CATGTACTAGCTCTGAAATAGCAAGTGTTACAAAAGCCATTGTTTGACCAACTTCTATTTTTGATTCATCCAAAGTAAGTCCATCAATTGGTGTAGTTGTTGTTGCTAATCCAATAGCAAAAGCAGCTAATGTTAATAATCCTATCATTACTCCTTGATAAACAACTCTCCATGTCATTCCTTTTGTAAATACTCCCTGATTTGCTTTTTTTGGTTTTCTTTTCATAATGTCACTATTAGCTGGGTCAAAAGCTAGAGCTAAAGCTGGAAGTGAGTCTGTTACAAGATTAATCCATAGTATATGAATTGGTAACAAGATTTCTAAGTGTGCAACATCTGTTATTCCAAACCATTTTGCAAATAATGGTGTAAATAATGTTGCTAAAAGCAATACTACTATTTCTCCTACGTTACTTGAAAGTAAGAATTGTATTACTTTTAATATATTATCATAAATTCTTCTTCCTTCTTCTACCGCTGAAACAATTGTTGCAAAATTATCATCTGTTAATATTACGTCTGCTGCTTCTTTTGCAACATCAGTTCCTACTATTCCCATAGCACATCCTATGTCTGCTGTTTTTAATGCTGGGCTGTCATTTACTCCATCTCCTGTCATCGCTACTATTTCACCATTTTTTTGCCAAGCTCTTACTATTCTTACTTTGTGTTCTGGTGATACTCTTGCATATACAGAATACTTTCTTACATTTTTTTCTAATTCTTCATCAGACATCTGTTCAAGTTCTAGTCCTGTTATTGCTTCATCTTCGTTTTCTAATATTCCCAATTTTTTAGCAATTGCTGTTGCTGTAATTTTATGGTCTCCAGTTATCATAACTGTTTTAATTCCTGCTGTTTTACATTTTTCAACTGCTTTTTTAGCCTCTTCTCTTGCTGGGTCTATCATCCCTACCATTCCTATGAAGATTAAATCATTTTCTATGTTTTCCATTTCTTCTTTTGATGGTACATGGTCTATCTCTTTATAAGCACATCCTAGCACTCTTAGAGCTTCTTTTGCCATTCCTTCGTTCTCTTGTCTTATTTTATTTGAATAAGATTCTAATTCTTGATAATTCTTGCCACATATTTCATAAGAAATACATCTTTTTAGTAATTCATCAATTCCACCTTTTGTATATACAATGTATTTTTCTCCTACTTTGTTTACTGTTGTCATTAATTTTCTATCAGAATCAAATGGTATTTCTTCTACACGTGGCATTTGGTCGTAAATAGATGGGTCAAAATTCAATTTAAATGCCATATCTACTAGAGCTGTTTCTGTTGGATCACCTGTTAGGCTTCCATCATTTGATATTTTTGTATCATTACATAACATGTTAGCATATACCAATTTTTTTAGCTCTTCATCAATTTCATTTTCTGAAATATTACTAACTTCTCTTACTGAGTCATTCCAAATTATTTTTTCTACTGTCATTTTGTTTTGTGTCAAAGTTCCTGTTTTATCAGAACAAATAACTGTACTACTTCCTCATGTTTCAACAGCTGGAAGTCTTTTTACAATGGCATTTTTCTTAACCATTTTTTGCACACCAATTGCTAAAACAATAGTAGATACCGCAACTAACCCTTCTGGTATTGCTGCAACTGCTAAACTTACTGCTGTCATAAACATATGGATTGGCTCTTTTCCTTGTATTAAACCAATAATAAAAATAATTACACAAATTGTTAGAGCTACAATTCCTAAAGTTTTTCCTAATCTATTTAATTTGTCTTGTAATGGTGTTGTTTGCTCTCCAGTAGCATCCAACATTCCTGCTATTTTACCAACTTCTGTTGTCATTCCTGTTTCAACAACAATTCCCTTTCCTCTACCATAGGTTACTAAGCTAGATGAAAATAGCATATTTAATCTATCTCCAATTCCAATCTCTGTTTCTTCTATTACTTCTGCATTCTTCTCGACTGGAACAGATTCACCTGTTAATGATGCTTCTTGTGATTTTAAATTTATTGCTTCAATAATTCTTAAGTCTGCCGGAATATAATCTCCTGTATCTAAAACAACAATATCTCCTGGTACTAATTCCTTAGCTGGAACAACTGTTATTTCTCCATTTCTAATTACTTTAGAAGCATGGTCTGTTAATTTTTGCAAAGCTTCTAATGATTTTTCTGCTTTCGCTTCTTGTGTTACTCCTATAATAGCATTTACAATTACTACAATTAAAATGATAATAGTGTCTGTTATTCCTTCTCCTTCAGCAATTCCAACAGCACCTGATACAATAGCTGCAATAATTAAAATGATAATAGAAAAATCCTTAAATTGTTCTAAGAACTTTTGAAATAATGTTTTTTTCTTTTTGGCTTTTAATTCATTTAAACCATATTTTTCTTGTCTTTTTTGTACCTCTTCAGTTGTCAAACCTTTTTCTAAGTCGGTGCTTAATTCTTTTTCAACTTCTTCTTTCTTTTTGTTAAACCAATTGTTTTTTTCCAATTGTAAAATCACTCCTTTTTCTTATTTTTAACATATTTTTATTTTTTATAACCACCAAAAAAGACTTTTAAAAGGATTTTGATGGTTCCTTTTAAAAGTCTCGCTTAACTTATTTTAGTCTCACTAACCAGATACTTTGTATCGCGACTGTTGATTAGTAATTTAAAGCTACTCCCTTTTAATGTTCTTAATATACTATTATTTTTTGGAATTGTCAATTATTTTTTATTATTTTTTTCATTCCAAAATCTATTGCTATGAAAATGTTTTTCTCTTCTCATTATCCTTAGTATTTAAACTTCACCATCTTTTTTATAAAGATTTGGTGACCCCTACGGGAATCGAACCCATGATTCCACCTTGAGAGGGTGGCGTCTTAACCGCTTGACCAAGGGGCCTTTTTTCATACTTAAATAGCATATCATGTTTTTTGATTTCTGTCAATTATTTATTTTCTTTTTTACTATATCAAATCTATAAATTGAAACTATACTAGATATAATTTCAAATATATTACTTATAGCTGAAACATATGCCCCTACAGTACAATTATAGTAAAGTAATATTATAGCTGCTATTAAGAAACCAATTCTAATTATTCTTGTATTTTTTTGCCATGTTATATATGTATATATTAAACCTGCCACTATCGGAATACAACTTAGCCAATCTGTACATGTTACTAAACCTATAAATAGTATGATTATTATAAATGTAATAAGGCTAACAACTGTATTTTTTTCTTTTTGCTTATTATAAATACATGCTCTAACAATAGATATTAAATTTATATAACCTGCTGTCATCGCTCCTATCAAAAAATATTGTATAGCATAAAATATACTTGCTATAATTTGTGATGTTAAAATCTTATTTTTTTCTTTCCATTGAATACTTGCTACCCAAAAAAGCAAACCTACTATTCCAAATATGTATGATAATGTTTCCATCTTTCTCCTCTTTTATTCCCATGATATTTTTCCTAAAATTTCACGTAATCTGTCTTCTTTTTTTATCAAGTATAGGTAGCCTACTAACGCCTCAAATGCCGTAGCATACATGTAATCTTGTACATTACAATTTTTAGGTAAATGATGATTTTCTGCGTTTCTTCCACGTCTTACAATATCCTTTTCCTCTTCTGTTAAATCTTCATAGATTTCTTGTAGAAATTTTGCTTGTGCTTGTGCTTTTACATATTTTATTGATTCAATATGTAGCTTATGTGGTTTTAAATTTGTTCGATTAATTAACTCTGTTCTAATATATAATTCATATACACAATCTCCTACATATGCCCAAGTTAATGGAGACATCATATTGACTTCTGCTTCATTTCTTTCTATATTTATAAAATTTTCCAATTCTACTATCCTTTCATTATTTACTTCATTATATAGATGTGTCCCAGAATGGACAAAAATGTCCAAAAGGAAACGTCCCCTATTGGACATTTTCTAATGTTATTTTTCCTAGTTTTCCATTTTTAAATTCGTCTAATATTATTCTTGCTGTCTTTTCTTCATCTATATTTCCACCTGATATTATGCAACCTCTTTTTCTTCCTATTTCTAACATAATTTCATAAATATTAAAATTTTCTGGTTGTTCTTGCTTTAATGTATCTTCTATATATTTTTCTGCTATTCCATATCTTTTACATAGTTTTTCTCTTTCTTTTTCTATTAGAAACTTAACTAGTTGATAAGCTATCTCTGTTTTTTGTAAAATATCTTCTTTTATTGTTCCTGTAAAAGCTAAATTCAGAGCAACTTCTTCACTTTGAAATTTTGGCCATAATACCCCTGGCGTGTCTAACAATTCTATTTTTTCATTTATTCTAATCCACTGTTTCTGCCTTGTAACTCCTTGCTTATTTCCTACTCCTGCAGTTGATTTCTTTGAAATTCTATTAATAAATGAAGATTTTCCTACATTTGGTATTCCGAAGTATCATTGCTCGTATTTTTCTTCCAATTCTTCCTTTTTGAGCTTGT
>CALYAH010000061.1 GCA_944393455.1 uncultured Clostridia bacterium | reverse complement strand
CTCTCATCTGACAGTTAAGTGGTAATTCTTGTTTTATAAAAAACACCTCCAATAATAAAAAAATTTGACCTCTGTTACAAGTCAAATTCAAAATAAAACTAGCATGAATATGCTAAATTATTTAATTTCTAACCTTTTTCCTTAATTGGATAAGGTGAGAAGTTTGACTTCTTCTTGTAACGAATATTATTATACACTATTTTTTGGCGAGTTGTCAAGTATTTTAAATTATTTTTTATTCTTTCTATTTTACATCACCTACCTTAAAATATCGTATAAACTAAAATTCCAACAGACTGTATTAAGAATAAATTTAAAATATTAGATGTTAATAAATTATTTGTCGCCTCAACTACACCTAATATATCGTCATTCTTTTGTTTCTTATAATGGCTTTGTGATTCAAAAAAAGTAATTAGCTCTGGAATACTTGTAATAAATCCAAGTAAAATCCCTATAATTATTTGTGATATTCCAAATTGATTGCATAAGTTTTCCAATGTAGTTCCCAACAAATTACTTACTATAAAAAGCAAAAAACCACTTATTAATAAATAGAAAATATATAGAAATTTTTTTCTATTACTACCGATGTCCTCTTCTTCCTCTTCTTCCTCTTTTTCTATTTCTCTTTCTATTAGTTCATCTTCCTTTTTCAGATATATTTTATGTGCTTTTCCATTCAAAAATCTAAAAACGACGTATAAAATAGTAAACATTGGAATAATACCTAAGCTTATCTCTATATCAAAAATTAGCATCAATATTGGTATCACAATCGTAATTAAAACTAAGATGACATCAAGCATAATTGCTCTGTTTTTTAATATCTTTTGATTTTTGTTCAAAAAAACTGCTACTATATACTGTATTAAATTAATAATATTAGAGCTTAAAACATTTAAAACTCCAATATTTGTGAGCCCTTTAATACTTGATGTTACAACAGTTAATAATTCTGGCATGGATGTTGCATGTCCTGCAATATTTCCTACAGTCTTGGGGTTCAAATTCAAACTTTCAGCTAATTTTCTTAAAGTTGTGACTAACATATATTTTGCAATTAGAACAATCAATCCAGAATATAAAATAAATTTTAAGAATTCGAGTAACATCGATTTAAATTCCCTTCTATCTTTTTTCTTTTATTTTACCCATTTTATTGCCATTTATTAGAAAATACGGTATAATAAGGACATAATTTTGAAAAAGGAGCGATGTATATGGAAAAAGTAAAAATCGGCCGAGTTTATCGACATTTCAAGGGTAATTATTATTTTGTAGAAAATATTGCTTATGACTCGGAAACTCAAGAAAGAATGGTTGTATATAAACCCTTGTATGAAAGAGCTGATGGTCGCTCCATTTGGGTAAGACCTGAAAAAATGTTTTTATCTGACATCCCAGATAGACCTGACAATATTACTGGTCAAAAAACAAGATTTACATTAGTAGATGAAGTTCAAAAAAATTATATAAATTAAAAGTAAAAATCAGGAGATGTGTCCCCAATTGGACAAAAATGTCCAAAAGGAAACGTCCCCAACTGGACATGGAGGTAATTTATGATAGATATTAAATTTTTAAGAGAAAATCCAGATATAGTTAAGGAAAATATAAAAAAGAAATTCCAAGACCAAAAGCTGGTTTTAGTAGATGAAGTCTTAGATTTAGATGTAAAAAATAGACAAGCTCAATTAAATGGAGATAATTTAAGAGCTGAAAGAAAAACGCTAAGTAGCCAAATTGGTGAACTTATGAAATCTGGTAAAAAAGATGAAGCTGAAAAAATCAAACTTCAAGTAAATGAGATAAATAAAAAATTAGAAGAAAACGAAAAATTAGAAAGTAACTACTCAGAAGAAATTAAAAATAGAATGATGAAAATTCCAAATATTATGCACGAATCTGTTCCTATTGGAAAAGATGATAGTGAAAATGTAGAAATTCAAAAATATGGAGACCCACTTGTTCCTGACTATGAAATACCTTTTCATGGTGAAATATTAGAAGCATTAGGCGGTCTTGACCTAGATAGTGCTAGACGTGTAGCTGGAAACGGTTTTTATTATCTACTTGGAGATGTCGCTAGACTTCATTCAGCTGTTTTAACTTATGCAAGAGATTTTATGATAAATAAAGGATTTACTTATTGCATTCCACCTTATATGATTAGAAGTGATGTTGTAACAGGTGTAATGAGTTTTGAAGAAATGGATGCAATGATGTACAAAATCGAGGGAGAAGATTTATACTTAATTGGTACAAGTGAGCATTCTATGATTGGTAAATTTAAAGGACAAATTTTGAAAAAAGCTGATATGCCTTATACCATGACTTCATATTCTCCTTGTTTTAGAAAAGAAAAAGGAGCTCACGGAATCGAAGAACGTGGTGTTTATAGAATTCATCAATTTGAAAAGCAAGAAATGATTGTTGTTTGTGAACCTGAAGAATCTTGGGAATGGTATGACAAAATGTGGTCATACACAGTTGAATTCTTTAGAAGCATGAATATTCCTGTAAGAACTTTGGAATGTTGTAGTGGTGACTTGGCTGACTTAAAAGCAAAATCTTGCGACGTTGAAGCATGGAGTCCACGTCAAAAGAAGTACTTTGAAGTTGAAAGCTGCTCTAACCTAACAGATGCACAAGCTCGTAGACTTGGTATTAGAATAAAAGGTGAAAAAGGTAACTATTTTGCACATACTTTAAACAATACTGTTGTTGCTCCACCAAGAATGCTAATATCTATAATGGAAAACAACTATCAACCTGACGGAAGTGTTATTATTCCAGAAGTTTTAAGGCCATATATGGGTGGATTAGAAAAAATAGAAGTTAAGAAATAATAATGTTTTTGAGATGTTTTTTGGGACGGAGTAAAAAAACATCTTCAAAATTTAAACTAAAAAATGAAAATAGAAAACTAATAAAGAGATGTTTTTTTACTCCGTCCCAAAAAACATCTCAAAAAACATAACTAGGAGGAAAATTTTATGTTAGTAAAAAATCCAAAATTTGAAATTTCTGCAGTAAGCCCTAAACAATATCCTAGTAATGATTTACCTGAAATTGTTTTAGTTGGTAAGTCTAATGTTGGAAAATCAAGTTTTGTAAACACCATGATTAATAGAAAGAAACTAGCAAGAACTAGTAGTCAACCTGGTAAAACCCGTCAAATTAATTTTTATAATATAGACGATACATTTTACTTTGTTGATTTACCTGGTTATGGCTATAGCAAAATGTCTAAAAAAGAACAAGAACAAGTTGGTAAATTTATCGAAGAATACTTGTTTAACAGAAAACAAATTTCTTTAATTATATTTCTAATTGATATTCGTCATAGC
>CALYAH010000060.1 GCA_944393455.1 uncultured Clostridia bacterium | reverse complement strand
AATAATTAAAATATCCTCTTCTCTTCCATTCTCAGCATTAATATAAACTAAAAATTCTTTATCATCAACTTTTCCTTTAAACTCATAACAAAGTATCTCCGTTTTCCATTCAGTCGGTATAACTGCCATTTGTTCACTCATAATTTCTAAATTAGGATTTAGATCTTTTTTTGCTTCTTCTTTACTAATTTTTACATTACTAACATCTCTTACAGTATGGTTATTTAAGTATCCTGTTGTTTCAATTCCTAAGACCTCTCCGTTGTCTAATGCTACTTTCACCTTGATTAAGTCTGGATACATGACAACATCATTTTGTACATAAGCATAATTTATTGTCACAATTCCTTCTTGTTTTAAATAATAAGTTTCTTTCATATCTGGAAATCCTTTTGCATTTAGGAATTCTTTAGCTTTTTTATCTGCTTCTTCTTGTGATATAATTTCAGCATTTACCTCTCTATTTGAGTTCATTGAAACAATATGACCACCTTTTTTAGATATTGCCACTTGAATTGTTTCATCATTATTGTTTGTAATTCCAAAGTCATACACTGGAATAGTTGCATTTTCCGAAAATCCTAAATTAGATATTTCTTTTATATTTTCTTCTCCTATAAATTCTTTTACTTTTTGAGTTGCTTGGTCTTCACCTATATCTTCTCCTGTTAAACCTTTTTGTTCCACTCCTGTTAGATGTTCAGAAAATGCTCCATCATATATTAAACCTGAATATTCATGAAAATTTTCTTCTAAGTTACTAAAACTTTCTTTTGATATATTGTCAACTTGTTGTGCAAAGGCTACACTTCCTTTTTTAGCCAATTCTCCCCAAGCAAACCTTCCACTATTTAAATCTTCTGATAATTGATTTAAGGTATTTTCTAATTCTACACTATAATTATGCAATTCCTTTAAATTTGTTAGATCCTCTTCTGATAGCTTTTCGTTATATATATTTTTTCTTGATAAAGTATAACTATAGTCACTTATTTGATTTAAAAATTTTTCTGTATTTTCTAATTCTTGACTTTCAATTGGTAATCTACTTAAGTAAGCTTGTGCCAAATTTGCTTCACGCCATAAGTGAGTTAGAGTTTCTGCACCATGTTCTGGAGTAGAAGATATCATAGATTTTGCCAAATAAGTTTCTACATTTTGTACATAATCTACAACTTCATAAAATGCCATATTATAGTTGTTTTCCGATGCCTGTCTATATTCTCTTTGCTTTCTATAAAGCATCACTCCCAAAACCGCAACAATAATTAAAAGTACACATATTACGCTTAGCATATGCCCTTTTTTTAATCGATTTTTCCAGTCTGTTAATTTATTCATATCTATCTTTCCTTTCTTTATTTATTTACAAAATCTATGTTTTCCTATAGTTTTTACATATGGTCTTGACCATATCCATTTATTTGTTGCTGTATCTGGATTAAAGTAGTAAATACAACCTCCTGTCGGATCCCATCCATTTTGCGCATCTTGTGCTGCTTTATATACAGTTGAATTTTCTGCAATCGGCTTGTTTATCTGCCCATCTGCTACTGCTGTAAAAGCACCTGATTGATAAATGACTCCTGCAATCGTATTTGGAAACTGTGAGCTTTTTACTCTATTTAATATAACAGCTCCTACTGCAACTTGTCCCTCATATGGTTCCCCTCTTGCTTCTCCATTAATAGCTCTTGCCATTAATTGAATATCAGAAGTATTAGATGTTGCTGCATAACTTATATTTTGCTCTCCTACATCATTACTAAAAAGCACAATTAAAATTATGGCTGCACTTAAAATAATAAATAAAAATAGTATTTTTAATATATTCTTCAAAATATCACCTTTTTCTTTTTATACTCCTTTTTATTTTGTATCGTTTTTTAAAAAATATTCCATTTTTTGAATTTTTTATTTGAACATATAAAAAGAAGCTGATCATTTAATCAACTTCTTTAATGACAAGTTCTTCGTTGAAGATAAAAACTTCAAATTCTATTGTATCTTCACGAAGATACTTTGGAATAGTAAACCGATTTTTGTCATCGATGTTACTTAGTCCTAAAACTTTATGGTCATGCACATCATCTATTCTTTTTAGTGCAAGACCGTCTTGCGTTTGGCAAAAAGCAACTTTAGGTTGCCCATTTAATTGGGCAAGTACCAACAATTCATTTGGTATGTTTACCCGATTTACTTTATCCAATTTTACAATAAGTCTATTTTTCATACATCCAGCCTCCTTGCCTTCATTATGTTAATTATACCATAAAATATTTTAAATTTCCAATTTTGCTTTTTTCATAATTGTATGGTAAAATACTTTTGCAAATCTAATTAAAGGGGATTAGCTATGAAAATTTTAGTTTTTTATGCATCTTATGGAGGTGGGCATTTAAATGCCGCTAAATCCATTAAGAATTGCATTATAGATAATTATAAAGATAAAAATATTGATATAGAATTAATTGATTGTATGAAATATGTTAATAAAACAATTGAAAAAGTCACAACAACAGCCTACAAAGAAATGGCAAAAAAAATGCCTTGGGCTTGGGGAAGAATTTATTCTGATTCTCAAAGAGGACCTTTGGCGCATATTTCTTCAAGGTCAAATAAGATTATGGCAATTAAATTATTAAGGTTATTAAGAGAAAAGAAACCAGATTTAATTATTTCTACTCATCCATTTGGAAGTCAAATGTGTAGTTATTTAAAAAGAAAAAAGAAGATAACAGCTAAAATTGCTACTATTATGACAGACTTTGCACCACATGACCAATGGCTTGTTGGAAATGATTTTACAGACTATTATTTTGTAGCACATGATAAAATGAAACAATATTTAATAAGCAAAGAAATTCCTGAAAGTAAAATCCATGTAACAGGAATTCCTATTTCTAATAGATTTTTAACCACATATGATAAAAATCAAATTTTGAAACAATATCACTTATCTGCAAATAAACAAACTGTTTTATTTTTTGGTGGGGGCGAATTTGGCTTAGGAAAAACTAGAACTGCACAAATTTTTGATGCCTTTGTCCAGTTAGATAAAAATATCCAAATTATTGCTATTGCTGGAAGAAATAAAAAAATGAAAACAGCTTTTGAAGAAATTGTTTCTGAACATCATAAAAACGATACAGTTAAAATTTTAGAATTTACAAATCAAGTTCCAGAATTGATGGCTATTTCAGATTTAGTTGTTACCAAACCTGGAGGTCTTACCACCTCTGAAAGTTTGGCTTCTCATTTACCTATGGTAATTATTAATCCAATTCCTGGGCAAGAAGAAGAAAACGCTGAATTTCTTGAATCTAAAGGTATAGGAATTTGGATAAAGAAATCTGATAATGCTCATGAAATAATAGAAAAATTATTATCTAATCCAAAAAAATTAGAAAGTATGAAAGAAAATACTACTATTTTGGCTAGACCTAATTCTACCTATAATATTTGTAAAATACTTTTAGGTTAATTAAAAACTTTAAAGCTTTAAAAAACCATGCATTTTGTTTGCATGGTTTTTATGGTTTTTTGTTATTTCAATATTATATTTCTCTTCTACCTTCTAAAGCTTTTGTTAAAGTAATTTCATCTGTATATTCCAAATCTCCACCAACTGGAATTCCATGGGCAATTCTTGTTACTGTTATTCCTAAAGGTTTAATTAGCTTTGACAAATACATTGCAGTAGCTTCTCCTTCCACACGTGGATTAGTTGCTAAAATAACTTCTTTTACTTGCCCGTCCATAAGTCTTGCTAACAATTCTTTTATTTTTATATCATCTGGTCCAACACCATTCATAGGTGAAATGGAACCATGTAAAACATGATAAACACCTTTAAATTCATGTGTTTTTTCCATTGCTATAACATCTCTTACATCTTCAACTACACAAATAATGCTTTGATCTCTTTTTGGATTTCCACAAATAGAACATGGGTCTGTATCAGATATATTATAACATTTACTACAATATTTTAAATTCTTTTTTGCATTTATAATTGAAGAAACAAATTCGTTTGTTTCCTCTTCTGAACAATTTAACATATAAAAAGCTAGTCTTGCTGCTGTTTTATGTCCAATGCTTGGTAATCTTTCAAAACTTTCTATTAATTTCTCAATTGATGGTGAATATAGTGACATTTGTTTTCTTCCTTCCGCTTATACTACATTAATCCTGGTATATTAAATTTTCCTAAAGCTGATGCTTGTGCTGAATCTACTTGTCTTAAAGCCTCATTTACACAAGTTAAAATTAAATCTTCTAACATTTCTACATCTTCTGGGTCTACTACCTCTGGTTTTATTTTTATTTCTTTTAAAGCCTTCTCTCCTGAAACTTTTACAGTAACTGCTCCGCCTCCTGCTGATGATTCAAATTCTTTTGTAGCTAATTCTGCTTGAGATTTTTCCATATCTGCCTGCATTTTTTTAGCTTCTTTCATTAAATTATTAAGATTCATTCCTCCGAATCCTCCCATTCCTCCTGGGAATCCTCCTCTTTTTGCCATTTTAAATTCCTCCTATTTTTTATATATAATATTTATTCAATAACATTAAAAGGTATATCTGATTCATTAGCTAGATTTTGCAAATTTTCTTCTCTTGTCATTTGATGTACCTCATTATTTTGTGTAATGTATTTTATTTGCATTTCTTTTCCACAAGCCATAGACACTAAATTAGATATTTCTCTAATGTTCTCTTGTTTCTCTAATACGGTCTTTCCGAAAGCTGTCATTCCATTTGGAAACTCAATTCCTATTGTCATATCATTAATTTCTTTTGCTCTTGTATTCATAAGATTAGTATATAAAACGATTTTACCATTTTGTTTTAAATCATTAACTATTTGTGGCCAAAATTCCTCTGTTTTATTAGAAAACTTTTTAGTTGTATTCTTTGGAGTCTTTGGTGTATCTGACACTTTCGTTGTAGTATTTACTCTAGTAGTAGGGTTTATAGCTGCTCTTACTGTTGGTTGAACAACATTTTCGATTTTAGCAGCTTGTGGTACAACTCCTTTTCCTGATTTTAAGTACTTTTCTATATTTCCAACTCTTTCTTCTAAATTTGAACTTGTTTGAGCCTGCTTACTACATAATCGAATCATCCCTGCTTGAAACATAATTGTTTTTTGAGTTGACCATTTTATATCATTTTCTAACTCTGACAATTGATAAACTAAATCAATTAATTTTTCCTTTGAAACTTTTTCTGAAATTATTTTTATTTGTTCTAGTTCTTGTTCATTATATAAATCTAATTTTTTAGATGCTTTATAAACTAGAATATCTTTAATATATTTAATCATTTCCCAAAGTAAATTAATAATATCTTTTCCTTCGTTTAATACAACATCTATTGCCTCTAACGCTTTGTCCACATCATATTGAACTACCGCGTCTATAATATTATGTACATATGTTATTTTTGGAATTCCCACTAAATCTTTTATTTTATCTTCATCTATTTTATTTTCTCCATCTTGAACACATCTTTCTAAAATTGACAAAGCATCTCTCATAGCACCTTCTGAAAGAACAGCTATGATATTTAAAGCTTCTTTTGTTATTTCTATATTGCTTCTTTCGCAAACAATATTTAACCTTTTTATAATATTTTCATTGGAAATTCTTTTAAAATCAAATCTCTGACATCTAGAAAGAATAGTTGCTGGTAGTTTCTGTGGTTCTGTTGTAGCCAATATAAATTTTACATGTTCTGGTGGTTCTTCTAATGTTTTTAATAATTCATTAAAAGCTCCTGTTGATAACATATGAACCTCATCGATAATATATACCCTATA
>CALYAH010000059.1 GCA_944393455.1 uncultured Clostridia bacterium | reverse complement strand
GCTGTTTTTCCACTTCCGAGCTGCTGCTGCAACTAGTATGTTTGATCCTTTTTCTTGTATTGCTTGTTGTTGCTCTTTTGTCCATTTTACTTCATTCATAGATTTTTGTCCTTTCTTTTATTAGTTATTATTTAAATTATTTTATCATAAGTTAATTTTTTTTACAATTAAAATATTTTTGAACAATAGAGGGCTTTTTTATCTAATAGGATTTTCGGAGAAAATTCCTAATAGATAAGAAGCTCTGCAGCGCAGAGCTTCTTATGATTAATCTAGTTTCTTCAAATTATTTAGGTAATATATTATATCACCATCTTTTATTTGTATTGATCTTATCATTTTAATATATTCAATACAAAAAGCTATTCTCTTATTTCTTTTTATCCCCTTCCATTCGTCTTTTTCATTTGACATATAACCAAGATATATTAGTATTTTTGTAATATGAAAAAGACTTAACCCTTTTGAAGCGGCATTTAAAAAATCTGTAGTCTTTTTTATAATCTCCTTTCTTATTTTTTGTACTTCAGTTTTGTTTTTTATTTCATAACCTTCGAGGAATGAAATATAACTTTTTAATTCATTCAGTTTTAAGTTTTTAACATCTGCTAAACAGATTAAGTCAGATGCTAAACTTGTGTAATATGGGCCTGAAGACACAATTCTTCGTGTAATCCGAGTTACTAGATCCATCATTTTATTTTTCCTCCTTAAATTATAAAAATGGAATATTAATAGTTTCATATATTAATTGTATTACATTTTACATAAAATGTCAAAATATGCTTCTTCTATTCCTCATCTTTAATTATGTTTTTGCTTCCATAATATGTTGCTAAGAAATACACTCCATAGATTGCACCTATAATTATTGTTGTAACTATAACTGAAGGTAATAGTTCATCAGGAGATGCTAATACTTCTAACATTGATAATATAAATTTAATTCCAAATATTGAGTGTATTATAGCTAATAATAATGGTGTCATAAAAAATATGAATATTTGTCTAAACAATGCTTTATTTATCATTTTCTCATCACAACCTATTTTTCTCAATATTGTATATCTTTGTTTATTATCTGAGCTTTCTGTAAGTTGTTTTAATGCTAGAATAGCTGAACTTGCAATTAAAAATACAATACCTAAATAAATCGCAATAAATATGATAATTGTTGCTAAACCTTTACTAGAATCTTTTATACTGATTTTAGAAGATCCATCGAGATTTATTCCTTTATTTTTAATGTTTTTAAAAAACTCTGTATCTGCACTACCTATTAATGTGTTTTCAATTTTTTGTTTTCCTTCTTCTGTTTCTGAATTATAATTTGCAACTAAAAGATATTGTTCGGTATTTTCATCTTTAACTTCAAAATTATCTGGTACTAATATTATTCCAGCATTTATTTCAGTTGTTGCCATATATATAAATCCATCTTTACATTCCTTATATTTTGAATGATATATTTTTCCATTTATTTCTATATTAGAGTTTGTATTTAATGTTTGATTTCTTATATTTTCCATTTGTTCATAGTTGCAAAGTACGATATATTCATCATCTTTTAAACTATATTGTTCTTCTCCATAAAGTCTAGCGATTTTATTATAATCTGAAATTTTAATAATTGATTCTGATATATCATATGCTAGCATTGGATATTGACTTTTTGTAGATTCATATGAATCACCTAAACTATTTTTTAAATTCCATTCTGGTATTACATATATTGGAATTTCAACAATATCTTTTAAATTATTCATGTCATATCCATTTGTTTCAAGTGTATAACTTACTGGCTTTTTTGAATCTTCTATTTGCTCTTTTGTATTATATATTGTTTTTCCACTATATGAACTTACATAACTTTCTGGTAAATATGCTGTTTTATATAAATTTACATCTACTGGTGTGAATTTTTCTAGTTCTGAATCTAGAGCTGATTTTATTGATAAACTCCCTGAAAGTACACTAATTGTCATAAATAACATTAAACAAATTATACTCATACTAACGATGTTTGTATTTATTTTATTATTTAGTTGTCTTAACACAAACATATTAGTTCCTTTTAAGTAAATCTTTTTTCTTGATTGTATAATTCTTAATATAAATCCTGATAAAGACCAGAATACTCCTATTGTTCCTACAATTCCCATTAAAATAGGTTTTAATAACTGTTCTCCAGTTCGTAATTCATACACTCCTCCTGTTACCATATAGTAGGCAACTCCTAATAGTCCTGCTGAAATTAAAAAGACAAGTATTGAAATAATAGGATTTTTCATCTTTATTTTTTCATTTTTTCTTATTGCTGTTAATAAATTAATCAATTTATATCTTGAAATTGTTAGTGTGTTAAGCACTATTACTGCTAAATACATTACCGCAAAATAAATACATGTTTTTACACAAGCACTTTTTGAAAATACAAATGTAAATTCGCTCATGTCAGCTTCAAATAATTTTGCTACTAATATAGACATAAATTGTGAAGCAAATATTCCTATAAAAATCCCTACTATTAATGATAATATTCCTATTAGTATTGTTTCTATCAAAATAATCTCAGATATTTGTTTTCTTCCCATTCCAAGGGTCATATATATACCAAATTCTCTTTTTCTTCTATTTACTAAAAAGTTATTTGCATATACAATTAGAAATCCAAGTACAATTGCTATAAATACTGAAATCATCCCTAACATTTGTATCATAAGTTGTATCATTTGTCTTGTTGATTCTGATACTTTTAACATTGCTTCTTGACTATCTAATGAATTGAACATGTAAAATATTGCTACACCTAATACTAACGTTAAAAAATATATTGCATAGTCTTTAAAACTTTTTTTCATATTTCTTATTGATAGTTTAAATAACATCGTTCAAATCACCTCCAAGAAGTGTTTGTACCTCAATTATTTTTTCAAAGAATTGTTTTCTTATGTCTTCTCCTTTTATAAGTTCATTGAAAATCTTTCCATCTTTTATAAATATAATTCTATCAGTGTAACTCGCTGTAAAAGCGTCATGTGTAACCATTAAGATAGTTGCTTTTAAATTTTTGTTTAAATGTTCAAATGTTTCTAGTAATTGTCTGGCTGATTTACTATCTAAAGCTCCTGTTGGTTCATCTGCAAGTACTATTTTAGGATTTGTGATAATCGCTCTTGCTGATGCTACTCTTTGTTTTTGTCCTCCTGATATTTGATAAGGATATTTATTTAAAATATCTGATATATTAAGTTTTCTGGCAACTTCTTTTACTTTTTTATCTATTTCGTGTGGTTTTACTTTTTGAATTGTTAATGCTAGTGCTATATTTTCATAAGATGTTAAAGTATCTAGTAAGTTAAAATCTTGGAATATAAACCCTAGTTCTTCTCTCCTGAATTTGTTTAATTGATTTCCTCTTAATTTTGTAATATCTTGATTGTTTATGATTATTTTACCCGCTGTTACTCTGTCTATTGTTGAAATACAGTTTAATAATGTTGTTTTTCCTGAACCAGATGCCCCCATTATCCCAACAAATTCTCCTTCATTTATGGTAAAACTAATTCCTGATATGGCTTTTGTTAAGTTTGATTTGTTTCCATAATATTTTTCTATATTTTTTACTTCTAAAACACTCATTTCTTTTTCTCCTTTCTTCTGTTTTTATTATAAACTTTGTTGTTTTTTATTTCTAGTAATTAATCTTACATTTAGATTACATTTTTGTAAGGTATTGTGTATTTTTTATAAATTGTTATTTTTAATTGTGTGCATCAGCTTTTATCTATTAGGAAAGTCAGTATGACTTTCCTAATAGATAAAAAAAGAATTCATTTTATTAGATTCTTTCTAATAACTGAATTCATTTTTTTATTGGATTATTTGTTATATGCTACTTTATTATCAAATTTTCTCAAATAATCACAATACTTAGAATCTACTCTGACTATCTCTAAATTTAATATCATTATATCTTCCTCCTTAAATTTAATCTATTATATACTATTTTTTTAAAAAACGCAATTAAGAATGGGAGCAAAAATTAAAGATTAGAGCATAAACTCTAATCTTCTTTTTTAAGTTCCACTTATTGGCTGGATTCACCAACTTTTTTAGCTATTTTGTATAGCAATAATATTATATGCAATTCTTGCAAATTTATTGCTTACTATATCATAAATATATCACATTTTTGTGAAATAATCAATATTTTTTTAGATTTTATTAAAAACTCTTTAACATTGCAAAATTTTCATTGCCAATGCAACAACTTTTTTCTAAAAAGTGTTGTCATATTCTCGTTTTATATTTTTGATTTTCTTTATTCTATAATTTATTTTTGTTTTCGTCAATTAAGCTACTAAACAT
>CALYAH010000058.1 GCA_944393455.1 uncultured Clostridia bacterium | reverse complement strand
GATAAAATTCACGGAATCTTCCTTTTTGTGTTCTTTCTCCTCTATACACTTTTCCAATTTGATATCTTCTAAATGGAAAACTTAAATTCCCATAATTTTTAGCAACATATTTAGAAAGTGGTACTGTTAAATCAAATCTTAAAGATAAATCCTTGTCTCCTTTATTGAATCGATAAATTTGTTTTTCTGTTTCTCCTCCTGCTTTAGCAAGTAAAACTTCTGATAATTCTATAATAGGTGTATCTAATGGAAGAAATCCAAATTTTTTATAATTATCTTCTATTCTTTCTTTCATTTGATTAAACAATATCTGTTCATTTGGTAATAATTCCATAAATCCTGATAAAGTTCTTGGTTCTGTTTTTGCCATGTTTATCTCCTCATTTCTATATTAATTTTGGTTTTAATTCTAAATAAATTGGTTTTTCATCTCTTATTTTGGTACTTAACCCATGTCCTGGATAACAAATAGTTTCATCTGGTAATATCATTAATTTGTTGGTAATTGAGTTCATAATCTCTTCTAAGCTTCCTGTTGGCACATCTGTCCTTCCCCAAGTTCCTCTAAATAACGTATCACCTGAAAATAGACATTTCTCTTTTTCACAATAAAGACATGTGCCACCTTTAGTATGCCCAGGTGTATGGATAACTTTAAACTCTAAATTTCCCAAATGAATTAAATCTTCTCCGTCAATTCTCGAATCCGCTTCTAGCTCTATTGTTTGTTCAATCATATATGGTGTTAAATTAATTTTAGCATCATTTAATCCTTCGCTATCATCACGATGGATTAAAATTTTTCCTCCACATCTGTTTTTTAATTCTGTTACTCCCATAATATGATCTCCATGACAATGAGTTAAATATATATATTTTAAGTTTCCTCCTAAAATATTTATCATTTCTTCTATTTTATAGGCATCACCAGCTGGGTCTATTACCATAATTTCTTTAGAATCTTCATCTAATATAATATAACAATTAGTTGGGTCTCCTACCCATGTATCTATCTTTAGTTCTTTTAAAATCATTTCTAAATTCCTTTCTTTCACTTTTAGGATGTGTCGCAAAATGGACAAAAATGTCCAAAAGGAAACGTCCCCAATTGGACACTATTTCTTTCTTCTTACTTCATATACACTATCTACTTTTCTTATTACTTTTATTGCTTTGTTAAGCTCATCTAAGTTTTCTACTTCTAAGGTTATGTCTATAATTGCAATTCTTTCTTTAGTTGTCTTTGTATTTACTCCTAGTATTTTTGCCTTTGTTGTTCCAATTTCTTTTAATATATCTAATAATAATCCTGTTCTATCATTTGAGTTAATTTCGATATCTGCCTGATATGAAACCTTGTTTTCATTATACCATTCAACATCTATCATTCTATTTTCTTCTGATAATAAATCATTAATATTGGTACAGTCTTTTCTATGGACAGAAACTCCTCTTCCTTTTGTGATATATCCTACAATTTCATCTCCTGGAAGTGGGTTACAACATTTTGAAAGTTTAACCAAACAGTTGTCAATTCCTTTTACAATTACTCCTGAGTTAGATGGTTTTGGTTTCTTATTTTTATCTTTTGCTAATTCTTTTATTTTTTCTTCTATATTTTCTTCTTCATGCTCTTTTCTATATTCTTGCAACATTCTCGCAATTACTTTTACTGGTGAATTTGCACCAAATCCAACTGCTGCATACATTTCATCTAAATTTTTATATCTATATTTTTTCATCATTGGTTCAATATATTCTGACTTAAATAAATCACTATGTGTAAATCCGAATTCTTTTTAGTTCTTTTTCTATTAATTCTTTTCCTTTTTCTATGTTTTCTGCTTTTTGTGCTTTTTTGAACCAACTATTTATTTTGTTTTTCGCACTTGAACTTTTTACAAATTTTAACCAGTCTCTACTTGGTCCTTTTGAGTTGTCTGATGTAATAATTTCTATAATATCACCACTTTTTAATGTTGTTATAATTGGCATCATTTTGCTATTAATTTTACAGCCTGTCATATGATGCCCAATTTCTGCATGAATACTATATGCAAAATCAATTGGTGTTGCTCCCATTGGCAATACTTTAATGGCTCCTTTAGGTGTAAATACATATACTTCGTCTTCAAATAGTTCTGTTTTTAAAGTTTCCAAAAACTCTTGTGGATCTTGCATTTCTTTTTGCCATTCCAAAGTTTCTCGTAGCCATGCTAACTTATCTTCTTCTACTTTTACTGATTGTTTTTTACCAAAATAACTTGCCTCTTTATATGCCCAGTGAGCTGCGATACCAAATTCTGCTATTCTATGCATATCCCATGTACGAATTTGCACTTCAAATGGAGTTCCTTTTTCTCCTAATAAAGTTGTATGGATAGATTGATACATGTTAGGCTTAGGAACTGCTATATAATCTTTAAACCTTCCTGGCATTGGGCTATATAATTCATGCACAACTCCTAGCGCTGCATAACAATCTTTAACAGAATTTACTAGAATTCTAAGAGCAAATAAATCATAAATTTGGTCTAATGTTTTGTTATCTCTTTTCATTTTTCTATATATACTATATAAATGTTTTGCTCTTCCTGTTACTTCTGCTTCAATTCTTTGTTTCTTTAATGCTATTCTAATATCTTCCATGATTTTTTCAATGAATTTTAATCTTTCATCTCTTTTTTTATTAATTCCTTCTACTAATTCATGATATTCTTCTGGATATAAATATTTAAATGCTAAATCTTCCAGCTCCCATTTTAAAGAATATAATCCCAATCGATTAGCT
>CALYAH010000057.1 GCA_944393455.1 uncultured Clostridia bacterium | reverse complement strand
GCTTTTGTCATTTCTTCTTTAGCAACAGTTGCTTGAGTTAAAATTCCATTTTGACCTGTTAATGTTGCAATCGATACACCTGCTAAGATTAATAGTACAATAATAGTTATTACTAACGCAATTAATGTTATTCCTCCATTCCTTACGTCACTTCTTTTGCATTCTCTTTTGTTAATCATTTGTTTATCCTCCTTTTATTTTTCGTAGAGTAGTTAACTCTACGAAAGTTATAAAATCTCAAAAAAGTTTAATATATTAGCGTTTATAGTTTTTTAAAAAAATTATTTTTAATCTTTTATACTTAGAAAATATTTTTATTTTTTCACTATTTTTTATTGTCTTTTCAATTTTTTATTGTTATAATTTTAAAGAAGTTCTTTCGTAGAGTTAACTACTCCACGAAAGTTTTTTTTATTTATCTCAATTTGCCTTAAAAATATTTATTGCAATAAGTACCAAGCCGTTGTATAATATAGAAGTACTAAGAAATGAGGTATTTTTATGGAAAATTATTTGGATGTTCAAGAATATATAGACGAAGAAAAATTAAAGATAATTGCTCATGGTATAAGAGAAGGAAAAATTGTTTTATTTCCTACTGAAACCGTTTATGGGATTGGTACAAATGGTTTAAATGCAGAAGCGGTTAAAAAAGTTTATGAAATAAAAGGCAGAAATTTAAAAAATCCTATCAATTTATTAGTTAGTAGTATTGATATGGTAAATATGGTTGCTAAAGATATTTCCAATTTAGAATATAAACTTATGGAAACCTTTTTTCCTGGTCCTTTTACTCTTATTTTAAGAAGGAAACCAATTGTTCCAAACATTGTTACAGCAGGTACAGACACTGTAGGAGTTCGTATGCCGAGTGGTGAAATTGCTAAAAAATTAATAGAATATGCTAATGTTCCTATTGCTGCTCCTAGTGCTAATATTTCTGGAACACCTAGTGGTACTACTTTAGAAGATATCTTAGATGACTTTTCTAATAAAGTAGATATTATGATAAATGGCGGTAAAAGTGATATAGGAATCGAATCTACAATTGTAAAAGTTATAGATGGTATCCCTCATATTTTACGACCTGGAGCTATTACAGTAGAGCAAATAAAACAAGTTGCTGGTAATGTAATTGTAGAAGATTCTAAACTTCCAAGTAAGGAATTAAAACACTATCAATTAGGTGTTGACTCAATTCTAGTTTATGGGAAAAATGAAAAAAAGGTAATTGATAAAATCAATTCTATGATTAAAACGTATAATTTTCCAATTCTCTTAACATTTTCAGAAAACAAACTAAAATATAATACAACAAATATTATTGATATTGGTTCTAAACATAATTTAGAAGAAATATCAAAAAATATATTTACAAAATTAAGACAAGCTGAAAAACTACACCCAGATATTATTATTATTGAGGGTATTGAAAAAAAAGGGTTAGGTTTGGCTATTATGAATAGACTATTAAATACTTGCAATGGCAATTATATTAAGGTTTAAATTTATTATTAGAAAAAACTGTGTGATAAAATACTCTCACACAGTTTTATTTTATGCTCTTAGCTTAAAAGTTTTAGGTGCATATTTGTATGCTACAATTAAGGAAATCAAACAATATACTATACTAAAAGCAATCATCGATATCCCAAAAGAAAATGTTGGTAATTTAATTTGTATCATAAAATAGCAAACAAAATATGTTATCGCTTGAACTGTTTTATATGTACTACTTTTTATTTCAGTACTTACATTATAAGGTTGTAATAAATAATACATTACCAAATAATGAACCGAAAAGAAAATACTCATTGATATTATAGATACAAATAAAACAACATAATTTAATTGATTATTTGTTCCCCCTGATAAAAATAATAATAATGCTAAACCTAGTCCTATTAATGTTGCTGGTAATAAGTTTATTGTTATTAAAGTTTTAAGTCTTTCTTTAAAAATTCCCAGTATAACTTTTGGGGTTCTATATATTCTATATGTAAGCATACTATGGTCGCAGTTCATAAACATTGCTTGTGTAACTGATGAACTTCTATTTATACAATACATTATAAAAACAAAATATGGTAAAGATATCATCAGTACTTCATTTATCCTACTTTTAAATTCATCATTCATTTGAATACCAAAAATTACTGCAATAAATATGCCTAATATAATAACTGACTGTTTTTTTACTGCTTTTGTTAATATTTTTCTATGTCTTTTTACAAATAAATCGTGAAAATATGCAAATCCAGACTTACTGCTTATATAATTTTTATCTAGTTCTATTTGCTTTAAGCTTGTATTTTTCATTGCCTGTGTTCCAGTATTTCTTTCTTTCATATATACATTTGACTCTGTTAATACTTGCTTATACATTTTCCTATAATCTTTAAAATTATGTATTTTTATCAAGCAGTATATTCCAAGTATGATTGAAATAATAAATACATATAGGAAAATACCTTGAGTTATTACAATATTCATTGCAGGTAATCCATAAGAAAGTAGCAAACAAACTGCTACAAATCCCCATACAAATTTCGTTGGTATATTTTCATTTGATGCTTTATTTGTTTTCTTAAAATTATATATACTGTAATTCATTACGATTAATTTTATTGCTAGTACAAAAAATGGTAATGCAATTTGAATCCATAATGGAACACCTGCTATCATTCCAAAAAGAATAGTAAATGGTAAAAATCCAACAACTAATTTTATTAATTGATAATAGTAATTAGATAGTCCATACTTTCTTGCATCTATATTCATCAGAATGATTGCATAATATTTATCCTTTGTCGGATTTAACATATATGTATTTAGCACTCCTCCAGCAAGTGTTAGAAATATAA
>CALYAH010000056.1 GCA_944393455.1 uncultured Clostridia bacterium | reverse complement strand
GGAAAGATAAATGGAATAGGAACATCAGAAGAACTATTAAAAACAAATGCAATATACCAAGAGGTATATGAGTCTCAAAAGAAAGGAGAAGAAGAGGATGAAGAAACAGTCAAAGAATAAAAATACACTAAAAACTTTAAAAACACTATTAAAATATGTAACAGGAACTTATAAACTACAATTTGCAGTTGTATGTGTAAGTATTATAATTAGTGCTATTGTCAGCGTTTTAGGAGTTCAATTTTTAAAATATTTAATAGATGATTTTATAGTGCCTCTAATGGGAAATAGTAATCCAGATTATTCTTCTTTACTTAATGCAATAGTTGCAATGGGAGTTATATATTTAGTAGGTGTTATTTCTACATATATTTATAATAGATTAATGATAAACATTTCTCAAGGTATATTAAACAAAATAAGAACAGAAATGTTCCATCATATGCAAACATTACCAATAAAATATTTTGATAGTCATCCACATGGTGAAACAATGAGTACGTATACAAACGACGTAGATACATTAAGGCAATGTATTAGCCAAAGTATCCCACAAGTATTTTCTTGTGCAATTTCAATGATTAGTATTTTAATTGCAATGATAGCAACAGATATATATTTAACAGTAGTGGTATTAGTTATGGTTGCAATAATGGTAGTGGTTGCAAAATTCCTTGGAGGAAGAAGCTCTAAGAATTTCATAGAGCAACAAAGAAATATAAGTGTTGTAAATGGATATATTGAAGAAATGATGGCAGGACAAAAAGTAGTAAAAGTATTTTGCCATGAAGAAGAAACAAAAAATAAATTTGATGAATTAAATCAAAAATTATGTGATAGTATGACAAAGGCAAATACATATGCAAACATCCTAATGCCATGTATTATGAATATAGGAAACATAGGATATGTATTAATAGCAGTAATTGGTGGGGTCTTGGCAGTTAATGGGATATTAACAATAGGAAGTATAGCAGCATTTTTACAATATATAAAAGCATTTACAAACCCACTAGGTCAAGTGTCACAACAAATGAACTCAATCATTATGGCACTTGCTGGAGCTGAAAGAATATTTGAATTAATAGATGAAGAATCAGAAAAAGATGATGGATATGTAACATTAGTAAATGCAAAAATTGAAAATGGTAAAATAATAGAAGTAGAAGAAAGAACAGGAATATGGGCATGGAAACACCCACATAAAGATGGAACAGTAACATATACAAGATTATGTGGAAATGTAGAATTTGAACATGTTAAATTTGGATATGAAAAAAACAAAGTAGTATTACATGATATATCACTAGTTGCAAAAGAGGGAGAAAAAGTATCATTTGTTGGTGCAACAGGAGCAGGAAAAACAACAATTACAAACTTAATAAATCGTTTCTATGACATACAAGGTGGAAAGATACGTTATGATGGAATAAATATTAAGAAAATTAAAAAGCAAGATTTAAGAAGGTCATTAGGAATGGTTTTACAAGATACTAACTTATTTACTGGAACAATAAGAGAGAACATCCGTTATGGAAAACTAAATGCGACAGACGAAGAAGTTTATGAAGCAGCAAAACTTTCTAACGCAGATAAATTCATTAAACATTTACCACACGGATATGACACAATGATTGAAGGAAGCGGAGAAGGTTTATCACAAGGACAAAGACAATTATTATCAATTGCAAGAGCAGCTTTAAATAATCCACCAGTACTAATTTTAGACGAGGCAACATCAAGTATTGATACAAGAACAGAAAAAGTAGTTCAAGACGGAATGGATCAGCTTATGAAAGGAAGGACAGTATTTGTAATAGCACATAGATTATCAACAATAAAAAATTCTGACTTGATAATGGTATTAGACCATGGAAAGATTATGGAAAGAGGAAAACATGAAGAATTAATAAAACAGCATGGTATGTATTATGGATTATACACAGGTGCAATCGAAATAGATTGATACAAAAGGGACAGAGCAAATCTGTCTCATTTTTATGTCGAAAAATGTCTACACATAGAATAATAATTAAATTAATCAACGACAAAAAAAGACAAAAAAATGAGACAGATTTGCTCTGTCCCTTTTGTATCAATTATTTTGTTTTATTATTATCTTTTACAGCTTCTGCCATAGCTCCTAGACTACTTAAAGCACCTGTAGCTTCAAAAGGAATAAATACTTTATTTGCATCACCTTTTGCAACTTCTTCTAAAGCTTCTAAAGATTTTAATTGAACTAACTTATCATCAGGTGCTGCTTTTTTCATAGCATCATAAACCATTTGAATTTCTTTTGCCTTTGCTTCAGCAACTTCTCTTATAGCTTCTGCTTCACCGGCAGCTCTTCTAATTCTGGCTTCCTTATCAGCTTCAGCTTCTAGAATGGCAGCTTGTTTTTTACCTTCTGCAATTGTAATAGCAGATTGTCTTTGAGCTTCAGATTCTAGAATCATAGCTCTTTTATTTCTTTCTGCATTCATTTCTTTTTCCATGGCATCTCTGATATCAGCAGGAGGGTTGATATCTTTAATTTCAACTCTGTCAATTCTACATCCCCATCTATCAGTAGCTTCATCTAATACTATTCTTAATTGATTATTAATACCATCTCTTGAACTAAAAGTTTCGTCTAGATTCATTTTACCAATGATATCACGAATAGTTGTAATAGCTAAATATTCAATACCCTTTTTTAAACTTTGAATCTCATAAACTGCCTTTGCAGGATCTGTTATTTGATAGAATACAACTGTATCAATTGTAATAGTAACATTATCTTTAGTAATAACGCCTTGAGGTGGTACGTCCATAGTTTGTTGTTTCAAACTAACTACACTTCTAACATGATCAAAGAAAGGTATAATAATTGTAAGACCAGCATCGGCTACTTTATAAAATTTACCTAATCTTTCTATGATATAAACCTCGGCTTGTTTAACGATTTTAATAGACATAGCTGCTATAATTAAAATAATAACAAGTAGTACTAATAAAAACCACATAACAATTTCCTCCTTATTTAATTAGCTGTTAAAATAAAATCAATAATTTGAATTAATTAAAACAGCTTAATTTATTAATTATAAATTAAAAACTACATTATTTAGAAGTTTTATTGGCTGGTGCTACAATTACTTTTACACCGTTTACTTCTAATATTTCTATTTCAGTACCTTTTGGTATAGTTTGTTCATCCTTACTTATTGCAGACCATAGTTCGCCATTTACTTTAATTTGACCAGTAGAATGAATAGGATTAATTTCTTTAGTAACAATTCCAATTTTACCTATAAGAGAATATACATTTGTTTTTATTTGTTGACTATTTTCAGTGAACTTTTTTACAAAAGGCTTAGTAGCAAATATCAGTATAGTAGAAGATACCACGAATACAGACATTTGAATAATTAGATTTTGAGTAAAAAAGCTAACAATCATTGTTAATAAAGCTCCTATAGACAACCAAAATATTAAAAAACCAAGAGTAAATATTTCAATAATTAAAAATAATCCTGCTAAAATTAACCAAATATACCAAATCAATTTTAAATCCTCCTAAATCTCAACTATTTCTATTATAACATAAATATACAAATAAAGGAAGAGTTTTTTTAAAAAAAGTTACCATAAAAAGTAAACGAGGCGTTACTACTCAGACTTAATTAACATTTTATATTATTTAAAAGCCCCTTGTGTGTCGCAACCTATTAATGTGAAATGTAGGTTGATCCAATCGCACTCGCTTTCAGCTCGTTTGGTCGATTACGCGGTGTTTCAAACTAATATAAAATGTTAATTAAGTCTGAACAGTAACAAATAG
>CALYAH010000055.1 GCA_944393455.1 uncultured Clostridia bacterium | reverse complement strand
GTGTTATGGCACATAATATCTCCAATAGCAGCCATAGTAAATGTGACATCTGTTGCTTCTATTTTGTTATCTTCTTCTGATTGTTTTTGATTTTCTTCTTCTGATTTTGCAGATTCTTCAGCTTCTTGGTTAAAAGAACTAATTAATTTGTTATATTGAGATATATTTTGAAGAGCATAAAAAATAGCTACTATAATAAGAATTATTAATAAAATAGCAACTGTGATACTTAATGTTTTAGTTACTTTTTTATGGTCAATGTCTTGTGATTTTTTTTTGTTTTTATTTCTACTTCTATTTCTAGGATTTCTTCTCAAATAAATCACCTCATTTTTTATCAAAATATCATAAAAAAGGAAAAAATTCAACAATTGGTATAATTAAAAAATTTTTTCACATACTAATAAAAAAATGAAAAGAAAGGAGAAAAGGCATGAAAGTAATAGACAAAATAGCATTAGTTCTAATCATTATTGGAGCTATAAATTGGGGACTAATTGGTTTATTTAACTTTAATTTAGTAGAAATGATATTTGGTAATATGACAGTATTATCAAGAATTATTTATGGATTAGTAGGGCTATCTGGTTTATGGGGAATTAAACTATTATTTGATGATTAACAAAATTAGAAAACATATAAAAAATGCGGATTTGAAAATTTTCAAATTCGCATTTTTAACACAAGAATCAGCTTGAAACTTTTAGCAAAATAGTGTATAATACCAAGGACTAAAAATTAGGAGGAGAAAAATGTTAGTAGCAAATAATGTCACTGTTAGATTTGGAAAAAGAGTATTATTTGAAGATGTAAATATTCGTTTTGGAAAAGGAAATTGTTATGGAATAATCCGGAGCTAATGGAGCGGGAAAATCAACTTTTCTTAAAGTTTTGTCAGGTGAAATTGAACCAAGCAAGGGGGATGTATCACTTGAAAAAGGAGAAAGATTATCTATATTAAAGCAAGACCACTTTGCGTTTGAGGATTTTACAGTAATTGATACAGCTATAATGGGAAATAAAGAGTTATATGATATCATGAAAGAAAAAGAAGAAATATATGCTAAACCAGATTTCTCAGAAGAAGATGGAATGAAAGCTGCAAAACTAGAAGAAAGATTTGCTGAATTAGACGGATGGAATGCAGAGTCAGATGCAGCAATGCTTTTAAATGATTTAGGAATTGTACCAGAAAATCATTATAAAATGATGAAAGAAATAGAAGCAAGAGATAAAGTAAAGGTATTATTAGCACAAAGTTTATTTGGTAATCCAGATGTTTTACTATTAGACGAGCCTACAAACGATTTAGACTTAAAGAGTATTAACTGGTTACAAGACTTTTTAATGGATTTTGAAAATACCGTAATTGTTGTATCACACGATAGATATTTTTTAAATAAAGTTTGTACTCATATAGCAGATGTTGACTTTGGAAAAATTAAAGTATATCCGGGAAATTACGATTTCTGGTATGAATCAAGTCAATTAGCGTTAAAACAAGCAAGAGAACAAAACAAGAAAAAAGAAGAAAAAATAAAGGAATTACAAGACTTTATTGCAAGATTTAGTGCAAATGCTTCAAAATCAAAGCAAGCAACATCAAGAAAAAAGACATTAGAGAAAATCGAATTAGATGAAATAAAACCATCAAATAGAAAGTATCCATATGTAGACTTTAAACCAGATAGAGAACCGGGAAGAGAAATCTTACAAGTAAGAAACATTTCTAAAACAGTTGATGGTGTAAAATTATTAGATAAAATATCATTTGATGTAAAACAAGGGGATAAAATTGCATTTTTAGCAGATAATGAACTTGCCAAAACCGTGTTATTCCAAATAATAGCAGGAGAAATAGAACCAGATGAAGGAAAAATGATTTGGGGAACAACAATAACTAAAAATTACTTCCCAAAAGATAATAATTACTTATTTGATACAGACGAAAATGTAACAGAGTGGTTAAGAAAATATTCAAAAGACCCAGACGAAACATATGTAAGAAGTTTTTTAGGAAGAATGTTATTTTCAGGAGATGAAGCCCTAAAAGAAGTAAGAGTTTTATCAGGAGGAGAAAAAGTAAGATGTGTACTATCAAAAATGATGTTATCAGGAGCAAACTTCTTAATCTTTGATGAACCAACTAACCATTTAGACATGGAAAGTATTACGTCAGTAAACGAAGGAATGAAAAAATTTGTTGGAAATATATTATTTACATCACATGACCATGAGCTAACACAAACTGTTGCTAATAGAATTATTGATATAAAAGAAGATGGAACAGTAATCGACCGTGAGGTTACTTACAATGAATACTTAGGAATTGAATAAAATACTTAAAGGGATGTTTTTTGGGACGGAGCAAAAAAACATCCTTTTCTCCTTTTTGAATGGTGTTTTTTGGGACGGAGTAAAAAAACATCTTTACAAAAAATGGAAAAGATGATAATATAAAACAAAAAAATTAATAAATAAGAAAGAGAGATGATTAGGATTCCAAGACAAGCAAGAAAATATTTAGCTGCTTCCTTTTTTCATATTATAATACAAGGACAGGAAAAGGAATACATATTTCCGGAAAAAAGATATATATATGAATATATTAATTTATTGAAAAAATATAGAAAAGAGACTAATATCAAGGTAATAGCATATTGCATGATGAATAATCATGGTCATTTTCTACTGAAAGTAAGTGATATGCAAGAATTATCGAAAATGATGCAAAAAGTTAATTCTGTGTATGCAAGATATTATAATTATATGAAGGGAAATCGAGTGGGATATGTTTATAGAGATAGATTTTTAAGTGAACCTATAACTAGCCATCAATATTTGATTGAATGTATTAAATATATCCATTTTAATCCTGTTAAGGCTAAAATGGTAAACAATTGTAGTCAATACAAATTTTCATCTTATAATTTTTTCTGTAAAAGTTTAAATCAAAAAAAATTTCACGAATTTTTAACAAAAGAAGATTATGAAGATATATGTTATAATATTAATTATAGCATTGAATTTTTGGATATTAACAAAGATATTAAAGAGATTATGATAGAAGGGATTCAAAGGTTTTTAGAAGAGAGAAAGTATAAATTATTTCAAATTTTTGAAGATAGAGAAATTTTAAGAGAGTTAATTTTTTATTTGAAGGAAAAGAGAAAAGTGACCTATGTAGAGATAAGAAATTTTTTCGGGATAACAAGAGGTGTTATGCAAAGATTGATAATAAAGAAGAAAGTGTAACGACGATTTTTCAAGATGTTTTTTTACTCCGTCCCAAAAGACATCCCAAAAACACTCAAAAACATCACAAAAAATTTCGTAAAGTTTTATACTCTACGAAAAAATTTATAAATTGATAATAACAATAAAGCTAGAAAATGTCAATAATCAAAAACAGAAGACAAAAAGAAAATTTTTTATTTAAAAACCAATTTTGTTAAAAAAGAAATAGCGAAAAAATGTATAAAAATGAACATTTTTAGATTATTTCTTTTTTCGTAGAGTATAAAACTTTACGAAACAACAAAGGAGTATAAAATGCTAGAATATAAAGGAAAAAAAGAAAAAGGAATTACTATTATAGCTCTTATTATAACAATAATTGTTCTTATTATACTAGCAGGAATTAGTATTGCAGCTATAAATGGAGATTCAGGAATTATACTTAATAGTTCGAAAGCAAAATTTAGGACAGAAATTAGAGATATTGAAGAGAAAATAGAATTGACAGAGATAGAAGAAAACGATGGTGAAGATTTTAAATTTGGAACAATAAAAGATTTTATTGGAAGAGATGATGAATACAATGAAATGTTATTTATAGAAAATGGAGATTTAGTTTATGAAAAGAATAAAGTAAGCGAAGAGCAAGCAAAATGGTTAGAAGAGATGAATATTCATGAAAAACAAGGAATAATACCTATTTATACAAAAGAAGAATTAGTTAAGATAGCTTCAGGCGAGGAAGTTAGTATTTCGGAATTAGGTGGAAGGATATTTACATTTAATAAAGATTCGCATTACGTTATTCAAAATGATATAAATCTTGAAGGAAATGAGAGTAATCAATGGCAAACGATAAGTGCTTTTGATGGAATATTAGATGGGCAAAATTATAATTTGAGTGGGGTATATATTAATACAACAGACCACTATAAAGGGTTGTTTAATACTAATAATGGTGTTATAAAAAATATGAAAATAGTGGATTGTAGTATCTCAGGCGGATTTATGACTGGAGTGATATGCTCAACCAATAATGGCGAAGTAAATAAAATTGAAATTTATGGAACAATAAAATCAACTAATACTGAAGCTAGTGCTAGTAATATAGGAAGTATATGTGGGCAAAATAGTAATAAGATTTATGATGTTTCTAATTATGCCGATATAGTAGGAATACAAGCGAATGTTGGAGGAATTTGTGGTACAAATGATGTTAATGGAGTAATAGAACGATGTGAAAATATAGGATATATAGTTGGCAGTAAAAATGCAGCAGTTGGTGGAATAACGGGAACAAATAACGGGATTATTAAGATTTGCAAAAATGAAGGAGATGTAGCGACAGGAACAAACTATACATGGAACGAAGGGGGAATTTGTGGCGCTAATAGTGGAAGTATAGAGAATTGCTATAATCTAGGAAATTTAGGAACTAAGGGCTTACAGGAAAGAAACATTGGAGGTATTGCAGGAGGTAATGGAACAAATGCAACAATAAGTAATTGCTATAGTATAGCAGAAATCGTAGGAGGTTCTATTGGAGGTATAACATCTAGAAATAGCGGAAGTATAAATAATTGTTGGTATATCAAAAAAGGAAATTACGATTTACAATTATCTGACAGTACGGGAACTGCTAAAAATAGTGGAGAGAAAACAGAAGAGGAAATGAAAAGTAGTAGTTTTGTAGAAATATTAAATCAGGGAAATAGTGAACAACTTTGGAAACAAAGTTCAAATCGAAATAATGGATATCCATATCTAAAATGGGAAGAAGAATAAAATTTTATAATAGATAAAACTAGGTATGAAAATGTATTTTTGTTTAGATTTTGAAATAAAAGAAATACAAAAAACCTAGTTTTTATATTTTTTTGAATTAAAAAATCCAAAGGAGAAAATCTTCCAAATTACTTGACTTTTAACCCCTAAAATCTGATATAATAAAAAAGCGGTGTATAGATGTTTATAAAAATATATATAAGATAAAATAATATAGAAAAGAGGAAATATGTTAAAAAAAATAAATTTTAAAGAATTCAAAAATCTTTATAGAAAGCATATTATACAAGATTTTCCGAAAGATGAAAGACCGAATTTAAGTACTTTTTATAAAAGAATTAATAAAAAAGGTGAGCAAGCCTTTATTTATGAAGACCAAGGAAAAGAACAAGCCTATATTATTTTTAAACAAGAAGGCAAATATATTGTTGTCAATTTTTTAGCAGTATATAAAGAATATCGAGGAAAAGGAATAGGGACAAAACTATTAAAAGAATTAGTAAAAGAAAAAAGTGAAATAGATGGAATTTTATTAGAGGTAGAAGATCCAAAATATGCTAAAAATGAAGATGAAAAAAGTATAAGAGAAAGAAGAATTAAATTTTATGAAAAATTAGATTATGAGATAATTCAAAATCTAGATGTTAATGTTTTTTCAGTACCATATAAAATTATGATTTATAAGAAAAAAGACAAAAAAATAGAAAAAAACGAAATAATTAAAATTTTAGAAAAAACCTACAAGGATACAATAGGGAAATATGCAATGAATAAAGTTGTTAAAATAAGTGATAAATAAAAGAAATAATTTAGAGATGTTTTTTTACCCCGTCCCCAAAAACACCAAAAAGCATTTCAAAAACATTAGAAAGGAAGTAATTTAGATAATGGATAAAATTATAAAAATAATAGCAGAAGAGTTAAATATAAAAACAGCGCAAGTGGAAAATACAATTAAATTAATTGATGAAGGAAATACTATACCTTTTATTGCAAGATATAGAAAAGAGGTAACAGGAGGATTGAGTGACGAGACTCTTAGGGATTTAGGAGAAAGATTAAATTACTTAAGGAATTTAGAACAAAGGAAAGAAGAGGTTATAAAGTCAATTGACGAACAAGGTAAATTAACAGATGAAATTTTACAAGCGGTTGCAATTAGTAAAACATTAGCAGAGGTGGAAGATATTTATAGACCATATAAACAGAAAAAGAAAACAAGAGCAACTGTGGCTAAAGCTAAAGGGTTAGAACCATTGGCTGAAATTATTATGGCTCAAGTTGAGAAAAGAGATATTAACGAAATTGCGAAAGAATATATAAATATAGACAAATTATCAGAAGAAGATAAGAAAAATAAAGATAAAGTAGTAGCTACAGTTGAAGATGCAATTCAAGGAGCTTTGGATATTATTGCAGAAAGTATATCAGATAATGCGAAATACAGAAAAGAAATAAAAAGGCAATGTTATAGACAAGGCGTAGTTGTAACTAAAGCAACTAATGAAGAAGAAAAATCTAATTATGAAATGTATTATGATTATCAAGAGGCAATCAAATATATTCCAAGTCATAGAATTTTAGCGATTAACCGTGGCGAAAAAGAAAAATTTTTAAAGGTTAGTTTAGATAAACCAGAAGATAGGATTTTAGGGTATATAGAAAAAGATGTATTAAAAGGTGAAACCCAATTTACAAATATGTTAAAAGAAACAATTTTAGATAGTTTTAAAAGATTAATAGAACCATCTATTGATAGAGAAATCCGTTCAGACTTAACAGAAAAAGCTGAAGAGAAGGCAATTAAAGTATTTGGGCAAAATTCAAAGCAATTATTATTGGGAGCGCCAATAAAAGGAAAAACAGTTATGGGATTTGATCCAGCCTATAGAACTGGATGTAAAATAGTTATTATTGACGAAACAGGTAAGGTTTTGTACTATACAACAGTGTATCCAACAGAGCCACAAAATGATGTAGACGGAGCTAAAAAAGAACTTTTAAAATTAATTGAAAAAGATAAAGTTGATATGATAGCAATTGGAAATGGAACAGCATCTCGTGAATCAGAAATGTTTGTAGCAGATATGATTAAAGAAACTGAAAGAGAAGTTCATTATGTAATTGTAAGCGAAGCGGGAGCTTCTGTATATTCAGCTTCAAAGCTAGCGACAGAAGAATATCCAGATATTAATGTTTCAATAAGAGGAGCAATTTCTATTGCAAGAAGACTACAAGATCCATTAGCAGAACTTGTTAAAATTGATCCAAAAGCAATAGGTGTTGGGCAATATCAACATGATGTTAATCAAAAGAAGTTGGCAGAAAGCTTAGCAGGAGTAGTAGAAGATAGTGTTAATAAAGTAGGAGTTGATGTTAATACAGCAACACCATCATTACTTTCTTATGTTTCAGGAATTAATAACACTATTGCTAAAAACATTGTAAAGTATAGAGATGAAAACGGAAAGTTGAAAAATAGAAAACAACTTCTAAAAGTACCTAAACTTGGAAAAGTAGCGTTTGAACAATGCAGTGGTTTCTTAAGAATATTTGATGGAGATAATCCTTTAGAGGTAACAGCAGTTCACCCAGAGAGTTATGAAAAAGCTGAAAAATTACTTGAGAAAATAGGTTTTGATAAAAATGACTTAAAAGATAAGGAAAAACTAGAAGAACTAAGAAATAAATTAAAAACAGTTAATATACCTACTGTGGCAAAGGAATTGGAAGTAGGAGAGATGACATTAGAAGATATTATAGCAGAATTAAGTAAGCCAGGAAGGGATCCACGTGAGGACATGCCAAAACCTATTCTAAGAAGCGACGTTCTAAAATTAGAGGATTTAAGAGAGGGTATGGTATTAACAGGCACAGTAAGAAATGTAATCGATTTTGGAGCGTTTGTAGATATTGGAGTAAAACATGATGGATTAGTACATATTTCAGAAATGAGTGACAAATTTATTAAAAATCCTTCGGATGTAGTATCAGTAGGTGATATTGTAAAGGTAAAAGTAATTAAAATAGACAAAGAAAGGCAAAAAGTAGGGCTTTCTATGAAGGTATAAGAAAAGAAAATGATGTTTTTTTTGATGTTTTTTTTGTCGGAGTAAAAAAACATCATTTTTAATTAAATAATTAAAAAAAGTTAAAATAAGATAATAAAAAAAAGATGTTTTTTTACTCCGTCCCAAAAAACATCATTTTTTTACTCCGTCCCAAAAAACATCAAAAACATCTCTTTTTATTATCTAAAAAATACTTACATATATTTTTCTTGAATTTCTTTTATTTCATCAAAATGATTTTCTAATATGTCTAAAAACACATCATCTAACTCAGGGTCGAATTGAGTACCACGACACCTTTTAAATTCAGATATAACAACATCAATTGGCAAAGAGTCACGGTAAGTTCTTTTAGAAGTCATCGCATCAAAGCTATCTGCAATGGCAGTTATTCTAGCTAAATATGGAATTTCTTCTCCTTTTAACCTTCCTGGATATCCATTTCCATCATATCTTTCATGATGATGTTTAACAATTGGAATTATGTCTTTAAAGATTGTTGCTGTTGATAGTATATGTGCACCAATTGATGGATGATTTTTTATTTCTGAATATTCGTCGTCGGTTAGTTTTGTTTCTTTTTGAAGAATGTTATCAGGAACACCTATTTTACCAATATCATGGAATAAACCACCTATTTGCAAAGTTCTTATGTCTTCAGCAGATAGCCCAACTTTTTTTCCAATTAATACAGCAAATTCAGATACTCTATCAGAGTGGCCTCTTGTGTAAGTGTCTTTGGCTTCAACTGTATAACGTAATGTTTCAATACTTTCTAAATATGCTTTTTCTAACATGTCATATGTATTTTTTAGTTCATCATTAATCTTTTTTATTTCGTTCATTTGAGCAATTGATTTAATACCAGATTCAATTAATAATAACAATTGGTCAAATTTATCACTCTTTTCACAATAGCCTTGAATGTCAAGTCTTCGAATAGTATCTAATGGTGGAGCTAAATCTTTGTGGCCAGTAAGTAACAATATGTAAAGTTCTTTATTGAATTTTCTAATTTCTTCTACTACCTGGTCTCCATGGATAGGGGTCATGATAAAGTCTAAAACCATTAAGTCAAAGTGCTCATTTCTTACTTTTTCAATTGCTTCTTCCGGATTTGTTACTCCTACGAAATCATAACCAGACCTTTTTAAAAAAATAGATAAAGAATCAATAATTCCTTCTTCGTCATCAACGGCAATAATTTTATATTTACTATTTTCACTATTTTCTAAATTTTGTAATCCTTTTCTCATACTAATCCCTCGTTATTTCAGTAGTATTTGGTTACATTATATTCATAAAAATAATAAAAAGCAAGAGTTTTAATAAAAAATTTTTTTATTAAAACTCTTGATATATAAGTAAAAAACTAAATTTTATATTGGCAATATTATAGTAAAAGTGGTACCTTTTCCTTCTTCAGATTCAACTGTTATATTACCATTAAAATGAGCTCTAATCGTTGAATATGACATATAAAGACCAAGTCCTGTTCCATTTTTTCCTTTGGTTGTAATCATTTCTTTAAATAACTTATCCTTAACCTTTTCAGGCATTCCTTTTGCATAATCTTTTATAGAAATTAATAAGTTATTTTCTTGTTTTTCTACAATTAAATCAATATTTTCTTCAGTTTTTCCTTCATAAGCTTGAATTGAATTTGAAATCATATTATTAATAACTTGTACTAAGCTATTAACATCTCCATGAATTATTAAATTTTCATTTGTTTTTAAGGCAATATTTAAATAAATAATAGCATTTTTTAGTTTATGTTTCATTAAAATGTTTACTCTTTTTAATAATTCGCTAATTGTAAAGGTAATATCTTCTTCATTGGATAATGTAACAGCTTGTCCTTTTACAGCAGTAATTACATCTGACATATATTCAGTATGTGTTTTAATATTAGAAACCCAAGTTTCCATGTCTTTTGCAATATCATGATGGTCCTTACTATTTACTTCCGGGTCATCGATTGAAGAATCATATTCTTTTATTAAATCATTCAAACCTTCTGCTGCACCTGATATAGACATAATCGGTGTTTTTAAGTTATGTGCAATTCCACCTATTAGTTGTCCTAAAGAAGCTAGACGTTCTTTTTCCATTAAAGTTTCTTGATTGTCATGTATTTGTTGGATATTATTTTTAGTTAATTCTTGTATTTTGTTAAAAGAAATAATTAAATTTCCAATTTCGTCGTTAGATGTTAAAGCAAGTGGTTGCATAACGCTAGTGTTTCTATTTTTAGTCATATGCAAGAAACTAGCAGAAATTATATTAATTTCGTTTGATAATGACCTAGCAAATAATGACAATATAACAATATTAATAATTACTAATATTAAAAAAGAAACTGTAAAATTAATTAATACATCAACAGACAAAATTGAATAATAAATGCCAACTGTATATTTAACACCATCTATTGTAATATCAATAGTAGCTCCTTGACAGTCTATACCATAATATTCATATACTCTACCGTTATTATTTGGAGACATTTCATTTAAATATTTATTAAAAAATGTACTAACTTCTATTTCTTGACCATTATTATTAAAATATTTATCATCAGCAGTTTTAATAAATACAAAGTCGTTTTCATTTAGTAGTTTTAATGAATGTGTTTTTTCTAATAATTCAGAAAAATTTGAAAAAGTATTATATTCTTTAAAGTAATATAAACTATTATGATAAGTTTCAAAAAGTGAATTTCCAGTATTAATAGAAACTGATGAATATCCTAGTAAAGATGTAAACAGTATAGAAACCAAGATTAGAGGTAGAATATTAAAGAAAATTCTTTTCTTTAAAGTGGTTCTTTTTAAATCTGTTACACTGTCATAAGGTAGTTTTATCAGTATTTTTTTAAATAAATTACAAGTATATATAAAAACAGATGTTACATATAATGTCATGAAAGTTAGGACTAGTATAAATAATTTTAATGTAGTAATACCAAATTGATGGATAGTATATGCATGAATTACTGTAAGTGCAATACTA
>CALYAH010000054.1 GCA_944393455.1 uncultured Clostridia bacterium | reverse complement strand
GTTGTATCTCCATGTACTAACACAATATCCGGTTTTTCTTTCTCTAATACTGGTTTTATTTTTGATATTATATTTGTAGTTATATCAAATAAAGTTTGCTTTTCTTTCATTATCTCTAAATTATAATCAGGAACCACTTTAAAACATTCTAAAACTTGCTGTAACATTTCTTTATGCTGGCCAGTAACGCATACCTTTACTTCAATATTTTTCCTTGTTTTTAATTCTTTTACTAGTGGACACATTTTTATTGCTTCTGGTCTTGTTCCAAATACTAGCAGTACTTTTTTCATATTTCTATAATCTCCTTACCTATTATATATTTCTACAACTTATATATTTTTTCTCCATTGACAATATTTTTAGTATCTAATATAATTTTATCCTTTATATTATCAATGTTTTCTTTTATATGATTGTGTGAATTCATAATTACTAAAACATCTATATCTTTTATGAATTTATTAAAATCAAAATACTGATTTTCAGTAATTTTTCTTTCAATATATGGATCATAAATTTTAAATTTCTCTTTCTCGTCTTTTAACAATTTTTCTATCATTTGTAAAGTAGGACTTTCACGTATATCATCTACATTATCTTTATAAGTTAAACCATATATACCTACTTTTGCTAAATCTGAAATATTGTTTTCTTTCAAGATTGCTCTTAATCTTTTTAGTACAAACTCGGGTTGTCCGTCATTTACTTCTCTTGCTGCTTTTATGACATTTACTATATCTGGATAATCGCCTACCAAAAACCATGGATCAACAGAAATACAATGTCCCCCAACACCTGGTCCAGGTTGTAAAATATTTACTCTTGGATGTTTATTTGCTATTTTTATAACTTCATATACATCCATATTTTCTTTTCTACATATTCTTGAAAGTTCATTAGCAAAAGCAATATTAATATCCCTAAATGTATTTTCTATTACCTTTGTCATTTCTGCTGTTTTTATATCAGTTACTACTATGTCTCCTTTACAGAATGAAGCATATAGTTTTTTTATTTTTTCTCCTATTTCTTTTTCATCTGCACCAATTGTTCTTGAATTACTTTCTAACTCATATATCATATTTCCTGGTATTATTCTTTCTGGTGCATGTACTAAATGGACATCTTCTCCTATTTCATAGCCTTTTTCTTTGATTAAAGGTCTTATAAATTTGTCAATTGTACCAGGTGATATTGTTGATTCAATTACTATTATCGCTCCTTTATTGCATACTTCTAGTACTGTTTCAACCGCTGATATTACAAATTTTGGATTTATTTTTTTATCTTCTTTTTCATACGGAGTAGGTACTGAAACAATATAAATATCTTCCTGTTGGTAATCTGTTGTAAATTTTATATTTGCTTTTAGTGCTTTTTTAAACAATTCATCTAATCCTTTTTCTTCAAATGTTGTTTTCCCTTCGTTTAGTGTATGTACTAATTCTTTGTTATAATCTGTTCCTACTACATCTACTCCATGTGTTGCAAACATTAAAGCTGTTGGTAGACCTATGTAACCTAATCCTATTACGTTAATTTTCATCTTTTATTTTCCTCCAATATATTAGTTTTTACTTTATATATATGCTATAATCATTTATGTTTATATTTTCTTTTATAACTTTACCAGGTATCCCAGCAACTAGACTTCTAGGAGGGATATCTCTTGTTACTACAGAATTTGCTCCTATGAAACTTCCTTCACCTATAGTTATTTCTCCAAATATTTTAGCTCCAGTTGCAATATAACATCTATTTTCTATCACAGGAACTTTTACACCATGTTTATTTCCTCCAATTGTCACTCCACCCCCTATAATACAATTATCACCTATAACTGTTTTTCCGTGTATAACTGTTGCAATTCCTCCATATGCAAATCTTGTTTTTTTCCCAATTGTACAACTTGATGGAATATGAGAATTAAAAATTAGAAATATTAATCCATGAACTAACTTTGGAACAATTGGAATCTTTTTTCTGTAACACCAATTTCCTATTCTATAAAAACTTATCGCATTCATTAACTCTCCTCCTTATCATGTTTCTTTAACATTTTATTTAATTCTTTACATGATATTATTGAATATATTATATATGAAATTAAATAAGCTATAGCATATCCTACCGCCCCTTTATCATATAATAAAATAAAGGCAATAAGAAATGTGCCTGCCCATATACCATTAAGAATTAAACATTCCCAAAATTTCCCAACAGCCTGAAAAACACTAAAATTTTGAGATTGTATAACGATAAAAATGTTTGTTATTAATAATATTATAAAAGTGTTTCCAAATGTTAAATAAAATTCTCCATACAGCTTTAATATAAAACTTTTAAATATAACTAATATAGTTACTACAGCAATTACTAATAATATTGAAAATAAAGTCAATTTATTAACCGTTTTTTGCATTGTCTTTACTTGTCCAGAATCATATAACTGCGTATATATAGGTTTCACTTGATTTAGCTGCTGAGGTATATAATTTACTATATACATCCATTGCAGGCATATTGAAAAGCCAGCAAATTCCTCATATCCAAATTTTTGTATAAATAGAAAATTTGTAATCCAAATTATAGGATTCACAAATATACTAGATAAAAATGCTGGTATAGAAACGTTTTTTATCGCATATTTAACTTCTTCATCAAATCTAAATTTTAATTTTATTTTTTTATTTTTGCATATCTTTCTTGTAGTATTAATACTAAAAATAAATAATAATATTTGTAATAGTAACATTGAAAGAACAGCACCATTTAATCCCCATAATGCAGTTATTATTCCACTTATCACTAATGCTATAATATGCGATATAATTTGTATTTTTGCTACTCTTTTAAACTCCTCAAATCCTTGTAATACACTTTGCCATAATAGAGCCAAAGAACTGAAAAAAATAGTTATTGATATTATCTTTATATATGTAGATATATTTATTTCTTTACTCAACAATTGTGAAATATAATCTGAAAATACCAATATAATTATAGATACAATTGCAGATAATATTATATTAACTACAGATAATGTTTTTATCATATATCCAGTTCTATCTTTATCTTTATTTTGATATATTGCTGTATATCTAGTTAAAGTAATTCCAATTCCAGCTCCAGCAAATAACACAAAAGTTTGAACTGTATTATTAAGCAATGAATAAACTCCATAATCTTGATTTGAAATCAATCTTGCTATCAAAATACTTATTATCATAAGTAATACTTTAGCACCTGCTGCTCCTGTTATTCCAAAAAATAACGCTTTTACTATTCTTGTAACAATTTCGTTTTTTTTCGCTTTATCTAATAATTCTTTTATCATTGAAAAAACACTTTAACCTTTCTTGTTCTCTATTGAATTTATCTTTTCTAAGAAATAGTAATTATATGTTTCTAATTTAATCTTTTTTTTATTTTTTTTACAATTTATTACTATTTCATCATAATAATCTTTATTATTTTTTAACTTATCTATAATTTTCTTTAATTCTGTAACATTTTTATCTTCAACACTGCATCCTACACCTAATTTTTGTACTATTTCTGATAAATAAGTATTTTTAGATACTATTATTGGCAATTCACAATATATTGATTCATATAATTTATTAGGTAATGCATATTTAACATTATTATATTTTGTATCATAAACAGAATAAATACAATCACACTTTGAGTATAACTTTGCAATATCCTTAGAATAATTATATTTTCCATAGTATTCTACCCAACTATTTCTTTTAGCAATTTTTTCAATCTCATTATCTTGTGAGCTACCGGCAAAAAGAACTTTAACATCAGAATCTTTAGTAGCTTCCATTAACATTTTCATTTGTTCTTTATATCTAACCACTCCTATAAATCCAATTGTAAATTTATCTTTACGGATTTTTTTGTATTTTTCAAAATATTTTAAATCTGGTATGTTAGGCATATATACTACCTTGTTTTCTTCCACAAATTCTTTAAAATAAACATCATAAAATTTTTCTGAAGTGATACTCAAGATATCTATATATCTACAAAGTTTTTTTTCTATAAATTTAATTAGTTTTTTTGCGATTAATTTTATTTTATTCTTTGAATTATTTATAACTATCTCATGCAAATCCGCAACTTCATATATGATTTTTTTCTTTTTGGTCATCTTATTTATTGTAAGCCATAACATGTCCAATCTAAATGCATATAAAACTTGTGGTTTTATCTCTTTTATCATAGTTTGAATTTCATTTCTTAATTTAATTAATTTTGCTATTCTGGATATTAATTTACCATTTTCAAATTTACAATGTAATTTTACATACTTTACACCCTTTATAAAATTAAAATTTTTATTGCCTCTCTCATTATATAAAACAAATACCTGATATTTATTTTTTAGTAAACTTATTCTCTTAGATATCAAGGCATCTGGACAATGTGAAACTATTAAAATTATCTTTTCTTTTTCCATGTTTAACCTTCTCTCCTTGTGATTGTATTATAAACTATTTTATATACATAATATATTAATACTAATATAATGATACAATATACTAGCCAAGAAAAAGCATTATATACAGAACCTCTAGCCTGTATAACATATATCAGACAACAAATTACTGAAATAGGTAATTTTAGCAGTTTGTTTGATTTTGCAATTATTTTATCAAAAATCAATACAAAAATTGCCCAAAAAATCCCCATTAAAAATCCAAAAAATCCAAAATTAGCATATACATCTCCAAATAATGTTGGATGTACACTAAATCCTACTGCCGCAGGCAATACTGCTTTTCCCATTGTTATAGCAAAATCCTCCGGTTTTAATCCAAAAGACCAACTTGTTGGTAATAAAACCAAAGCCATTCTTATATAGGTATGTCCCTTTTCAAAATCTTCAAAATTATTGTTATTTTCTATAAAAAAATACATATTCTTTCTTAGACCCAGCTCTCCACTATCATCTTCTAAATATTCTCCAACCTTTTTATTAAAAGATACTAAATTATATGTATCAAAAAAATTCTCTATAGAACCACTATGTCTAAACACTCTCAATGCATATATAAAATATATTGATAATATACCTATTAATGCTAAAATTGCTATTTGTTTTATTGTTAATTTTTTATTTTTTAATATAAACGCATATATCACTGAACAAAAAATAGGTAAAATCTCTATTCTATTTCTAGAAATAATAACTTCAAGTACAATAATAAGCGCAGATAGTATTAATATTTTTTTATTTTTCAATTTGATTGCCAAAATCATACAAGATGAGCATGCAAAAAATATAGGTATAAATACTTGTGAAAATGAAAAATATCCTCCTACAGTTTCTCTCATAGTAACCCAACTTGTATTTAATAATCCTCCAGCCTGCCTTGATAACATAATTAATCTTATAAAAACAATAAATATTAGTCCTATAAAAAGAACATACATAAACTTTTTCATATTATCTTTTTCATCATCTTGCACTTCTAGTTTTTCTTTTGTTATTAAATCTTTTTTGCGCTGTGTTAAATATCTTGTAATTAAATAGACACTACAAAATAATATCACAAATAAAGATGCTTCATTCATTGTATCTGTACTATATTCATATGTATTTAACAATATCGAAAGCATATGCATAATTCCAAACATTACCAATAATACTGCCCATAAGAATACTGCAACTGATTTTCTTTTTAATTCATAAACACAAATTATTGATATCATTATAAATTGTAATAAACCTAATAATAAAACCAACTTTATCCTCCGTTACTCTTTATTTTTATTTCATAAGAAAACTCACATTTTCTATTTCTAAATTTATTTTCTATTTTTATCTCTGTCGCTTCTATTTTTTCATAATAATATAAACTTATGAATGTACTTCTCTTTTGTATCTTTATCATGTTATCAAAAACAATTTCGCATTCAAATTCTTTTTGGTTATTAATAATTATTTTATTATTTTGAATTTCTGTATGATATGGTGTATGCAAATATAAATAACAATTTTGATAATCTTCTTTAGCATTAACCTTATCTAAAATCTTAAACCCATCTTCTGTAACTGTTACATTCTTATGATGTGTATATCTGCCATTGTTTGATATTAAAATACCGTTAAATTCATTTGTTTCTGCTTTCAATGTTTTACATTTTATCCAATCATAGCATAAAAATTGTCCAATTTTCTTCATCTGCTCCAAATTTTCAACTTGTACAGTGTTATGATTTCTAATCATTGTAAACTGTTTATCATAATTATTGGCATATGAATATGTACCACTATCACACAATATATTAAAATCTTTATACCAAAGATCAAAATGTAATCCATCCATTTGTGAAGGTCTATGATCTAAATTATTACACACTATCATCATATAATTAGAGTTTCTTCTTAATGAATATAGTCCTGATTCTTTATATTGACTTGATACTCTTTCTATATTCACTCTATCATTTATATTATTTTTCCCAAACCATAATAACTCCTCATTATAAATTACATTATTATACAATTTTTTATTAGTTATAAGAGCATATAGTGTACCGGATAGTTGGAGAGAAATCTCTATAATCAGCACACGTAACTGGTATAATTAAAGCCCCATCATTTGAACCATAGTTTGGTAAATATCCATTGTCAGATTGCAATTGATATAATTGCATAACAGATTTATATATTATTTTTTTTGTTGTATCCTCTATTTTTATATCTAATTTTTTTTCGATTTTAAACAAAATCTCTAATAGTTGGAAAACTAATCTTTGGTAATTAAAAGAGTATTGTATATATCCACCATCCTCTTTAAACTGTATTTGTAATTGTTTCACTAATTTTTTATAATATTTATCTATTCTATTGCTATTATTTTCACACCAAGCACCAATTATTAATCCCATTAATTCTGAAATTGTATGATTATTTTTTACACATTTTTCTGCATAAAAGAAATTTGATAATAATTTTTTATAACTTTTTTCTACTATTTCCTGTACATTTTTTTCATCTTCGCTATTGGTTAAATTATAATTTTTGAAAACAGCATAATTCATTAATATATTTATCATTCTTATTGCTGACTCTTGTCCACATTTATAATTAGGACCATAAGGATATCTATTATAAATATTCCATTGTTTTATTTGTTCTGAAAAAGCTTTATAATATTTTATATCTTTGCTGATAATATATGCTCTACTAAATAAATATAGATGACAAAATCTTGACATTTCCCAAATTAATTTAATATCCCCTATTTCATTATTAAAATCTGGAATTTTAAACCACATTTTATTATTATCAATTTCCTTTTGTGTAATAGGATTAAAATTCCATTTGATAGGATTTCCATAATCTAAGATATTTTTAGAAAACGCATATATCTTCCCATTAATTGCCTTATTAGCTTTTTCTAATATTTCGTTTTTATATTTTGTTTCTAGTTTTTCAAAAAATTTTTCTAAGCTTTTTATATCTATATCAAAAACATTTAAACGCTCTATATGTGTTTTTTGTTCAAATAATTTCCATGAATTATCGTTTATATTTAAAAATTTTATTTTTAATACATATATTACTCGATAAAAACACCATGATATACCATATTCTTTTATAATCTTTATAATATTGTTAATTTTCATTTCGTTCAGTTCCTTCAATAACCTTTATTAGTTTATTTGTTAATTTTTCAAAATCGAAATCCATTGCTCCTTTTTTTGCATTTATACAATATTGTGTATATTTTTCTTTACTTATTAGTTTTATATTTATAATCTTTTTACTTAATTCTTTTGGTGAATTTTCCTCCAGTGATATTCCACAATTATATTTTTCTATTATATCATATCCCATTTTTACTGTTGAGATAATTGGCTTTCCACTAGCCATATACTCAAATAATTTATTTGAACTATTTCCTCTTTCCCAATTATATAACGTTTGTGAATAATTTAATATATTAACTGATGCTTTACTTAATACAAATGGTACATATTGTTTATTTATATATCCTTTTAATTTTACATTTTTTATATTTTCTTCTTTTATCTTTTTTTCTAATTGTGGTAACTGATTACCATCTCCATATATTAAAAATTGTATATCTTTTTCATTCTCTAATAGTTTAGCAGTATCTATTAGCATTTCAACATTATTTACTGGTCTTATTGCTCCCATATATACTACATTCATCATATTTGAATTCAAATCATCATCTTGTAATTTGTTTGTTTCTATAGCAGTATTAAATGCTTTTATATCAACACCATTATTGATGTAAAAACATTTATCTTCATCTATATCTCCTCCAAACTCTTTTAACCATTTTTTCTCTTTTAAGTAATCTATATCTCCTGGTTTTGTAAATATTATTGCATTAGCATTTTTATATATCCAATGTTCTCCTTTTATTAGCATTTTACCCAATATACTTTCTTCTTTAAGTTTTCCAAAACTAAATATAGCTTCTGGCCACAAATCTCTAACCTCACAAATACAAGGCACATCAAATTTTTTGGCAATTTTTATTCCTGCTACCATAGTTAATGGGTGTACACTAGACGCAAGTATTATATCTGGTTTTCCTATACCTTTTTTAATTTTTTGTGAATTATGTATAAGATTATAATAAAATATTCCCATATTAAAAACTCTTTTTATTCCATTTCCTATAGACGATACTGTTTTTATAAATACAAATGGTATATCATCACAATACTTTATAATATATTTTCTTTTAGCCGTATCTATGCTTTCCTTTTTGTTGTGATAGGTGTTAGCACAAAAAATTGTAGGTAAATACCCTTTTCTTTTTAAGTATTTACTAAAATAGTAATGTCTTCCACCATGATTTTTATACATATCTGTTGCATAATGATTTAAAATCCAAATACTTTTTTTCATGAAATTTCCTCTTTCTTTTTTGCCGGAACCCCAATATAAGTTCCCTTCTCTTCTATCTTTTTTACTACTACTGTTCCTGCTCCAATCGTACAATTTTCACATATCTTTATATTGTTTCTAATTGTGCTTCCAGCACCAATATGTGTTAATGTTCCTATTTCTACCGTTCCACATAATGTAGCATTTGGAGAAATATGTACATAATCATCTATTTTGTTATCATGTTCTATAATTGCACCTGTATTAATAATACAATGTTTTCCTATTGTAGTAGATGAATTTATACAAGTATTTGCCATAATAGCCGTTCCTTCTTTAATTGTTACTCCCAATCCAATTTGGCTATTTGGATGAATTGCCGTATAGTAATTTAATATTTTATATTTTTCTGTTATTGTTTTTCTTTTTTTATTATCTCCAATTGCTATGATAAATTGAATGTTTGAGTCTGCAATAGAAAATTTTGTAATATCTTCTATTTTTCCTATTACTTTATACTTTTCAATTATTACTTCTCCTATTTCTTTATTATCATCTAAAAAACCAATTAATTCGTCTTTAGATTTCGTTATAATATCAGCAATTACTTTTCCATGTCCTCCCGCGCCAATAATTATAACTCTATTATCCATTAAACTGTTCCTCCTTGCTTCCTTTAAACTTTTCTATTGTCGCGTTATTCTCTTGTGATATTCCTTCTCTTCTAAAAACTTTTCCTACTGTTTTACAAATTATTTTAAAATCATTTAAAAATGTAATATTTTCTATGTATTCAATATCTTCCTTAAATTTTTTTTCCCAAGAAATTGTATTTCTTCCATTTACTTGTGCTAAACCTGTAAGCCCTGGTCTTACATCATGCCTTCGTTTCTGTTCATCATTGTATAATAATAAATATTCTACTAGTAATGGCCTTGGTCCTACAATTGCCATATCTCCTTTTATAATATTTAATAATTCAGGTAACTCATCTAAACTTGTACTTCTTAAAAATCTTCCAAACTTAGTTAGCCTTTGTGAATCTGGTAATAAATTACCATTCTCATCTTTTTCATTTGTCATAGTTCTAAATTTATATAACATAAAAATCTTTTCATTTTTTCCTGGTCTTTCTTGTTTAAAGATAACTGGACTTCCCAATTTTATCCTAACAAAAATAGCTACAATTAACAAAATTGGTGATAATATAATCAATGCTATTAAACTTAATAAAAAATCTAATAATCTTTTAAAATATTTAGCGTACATTTACACAATCCCCTATCCTTATTCTTTCTTTTGTTTTACTTCCATAAATCCTTGATAATTTCAATTACTTTTTCTTGTTCTTCATTTGTCATCTTTGTATCCGATGGAAGGCATACTCCACTTTCGAATAACTTTTCTGATACTGGCTTATCTAATACTTTTATAAAATCATATTTTTCAAATATTGGTTGCAAATGCATTGGTTTCCATACTGGTCTTGATTCAATATTTTCTTTTTCTAATGCCTCCATAATATCTATCGGCTTTATTTTTGAGTTTTCTTTTAATGTAATAACTGATAACCAATGATTTGGCTTTGTATTTTTTGGAATTGGTTGCATTCTGATATCTTCGATTTTTTCAAATTCCTTTTTATATGTATTATATATTTTTGTTTTTTCTTCAATTCTTTCATCTAATACTTTTAGTTGTCCTCTTCCTATTCCAGCTACTATATTGCTCATTCTATAGTTATAGCCTATTTCTTTATGTTCATAATGTCTTGCTTTTTCTCTTGCTTGTGTTGCCCAAAATCTAACTTTTGCAATTTTTTCTTCATCTCTTGATACAAGCATTCCACCACCACTTGTTGTAATTATTTTATTTCCATTAAATGAATATATTCCATACTTTCCAAATGTTCCTGTTTGTTTATTGTTATACGTTGCTCCTACACTTTCAGCTGCATCTTCCACTAAAGGAACATTATGCTTGTCACAAATTTCTTTTATTTCTTCAATTTTAGCAGGTGTTCCATATAAATGAACAACTATTACCGCTTTTGGGCATGGATATTTTTCAAATGCTTTTTCTAATGCTTTTGGATCCATATTCCATGTATCTTTTTCACTATCAATAAATACTGGTGTTGCGTTTTCATAAATAATAGGATTTACTGTTGCTGAAAATGTTAAATCTGAACAAAATACGATATCTCCTTTTTTTATAGCTAATGCTTTAAATGCCATATGAATTGCTGCTGTTCCAGCAGATAGTGCTGCTGCATGTTCGCTCCCTACATAATCAGCTAACTCTTCTTCAAACTTATTTACATTTTCTCCGAAGAGGTGCAATCCAATTAGTATCAAAAGCTTCTTTTATATATTCTTTTTCATATCCTTCTTTAGACATATGTGGTGATGCTAAGAAAATTCTTTTTTTCACTTGTTTTCCTTCTTTCTTTATTTATTTTTCTTAAAAGTTGGTACTACTTCTTGTATTACAGACTTTATTTCATCTTTTTGTTCATTATTAGCAGTATTTAACAATTGACTAAGTTTGTTTAATTTATTTATTATCATACTCATATCAATATTCATCGGTTCAGCAATATAGATTTTATCATGTTTAGTTTGTTCTAAACCTTCCTCAGCCATTAGCAATTCCTCATACAATTTTTCACCTGGTCTTAACCCTGTTACTTTTATTTGTATATCTACATTTGGCTCTAAACCAGATAGCTTAATTAAATTTTCTGCCATATCATATATCTTAACAGGCTCGCCCATATCAAGTACAAATATTTCTCCCCCTTTTGCGCCTGACATTGCTTGTAATACTAAAGAGACTGCTTCTGGTATTGTCATAAAAAATCTAGTAATATCTTTATGAGTTACTGTGACTGGACCTCCACTTGCTATTTGTTTTTTAAATAGTGGTACAACCGAACCATTACTTCCTAAAACATTACCAAATCTAACAGCTGCATATTCTGTTTGGCTAACCTTATTCTTGGCTTGTACAATCATTTCACATAAACGTTTTGTTGCTCCCATAACATTTGTTGGATTTACTGCCTTATCTGTTGAAATCAAAATAAACCTTTTTACATTGTTTTCATCTGCACAATTCACAACATTATATGTTCCAAATACATTATTTTTTATAGCTTCTAATGGGCTTGTTTCCATTAAAGGTACATGCTTATGAGCTGCTGCATGGAAAACTAAGTATGGCTTATATTCTTCAAATATTTCATTAAGCCTTTCCTTTTCTCTTACGCTTGCAACAATCGCATCAATTTCCATATTTGGATAATTAAATCTTAATTCTTGTTCAATATCATATAGGTTATTTTCATAAATATCTACTATCACTAGTTTTTCTGGATTATATTTAATAATCTGTCTACATAGTTCGGAACCGATAGAACCTCCACCACCTGTGACAAGTACTACTTTATTTTCAATTAGCTTTCCAATGTTTTTATTATCTAGTTTAATTGGATCTCTTCCCAATAAATCTTCTATTTCAACATTTCTAAAACTATCCATAATATTTTTATTCTTTATTAACTCTTTTGTTCCTGGTAGTATTCTGACTTTACATCCTGTTTCTTGGCAAATTTTTAAGATATCTTTCCTATCTTCATTAGATATGTTCGAAATAGAAAAAAATATCACTTCTACATTATTTTCTCTACAAATAGTTGGTATATCATAACGTGTTCCTAATATTTTATTACCAGATATAGCATAATTAACCTTGTTAATATTATCATCAATTAATCCCACAACATGATAAGTATCTTTCATACTAGTTTTTATTGTCCCTAATAATATTTTAGCTGCTTCACCTGCTCCTATTACCAGTACGTTTTTTTTAGAATTATTGGTTTCTTCTTTATTTTTATATCTTTCAGTCAATATCATTCTAATACATACACGATATCCTATAATGCTTGTTACAATAATAAGAGATGCTACTAAGTTTATTCTTTCATCTACTATATCCATAATTGAAGTAATATTAAAAAGCACCATTATAGTACAAGAGATTAAACACGCTAATACATAAATTAAATAGTCTTTCCCATTTTCATATCTTGTGATATTCTTATAAGTTCTAAAAATTTGTAAAACTCCACCATAGATAATAATAGCTATCATAATTGTATTAATTATAGTTCTATTCATTTCTTTTGTTAATGTAAGACTATCGCCAATAATGAATTGTGTAATATAATAGCTAATAACAATGATAAAAATATCCATGAGTCTTAAATAAATATTCCTATGTTTCTTTATAAATTTCACTGTTTTTTCCCCTTTGTTTTTCATTTCCTATTTATTATATTATTACTATTTTTACTTTTCAACTACATTTTTCAAGTTATTTCTTCTATTTTTTCCATTTTTCGCTATTTTTTTCTTTTCATATTCTATCACTACAATATTTGTTTTTCAATATCTTTATGTCATTTTTCTCATATATATTTTTGTTCCTAACAAAACTACTAATATTCCTAATAATACGCCCATTCCATCTATCATAACATCTGTTATCATAGCTGCTCTTCCGTGGAATAAAAGCCTGATGAATTTCATCAGATGCTGCATATACAATTCCAGCAACTAAACTAATAAGAACTCGATTTCTTTCTTGTATTTTATAAGTAGATACAAGTCCCATTAGTAGAATTCCGCACAATTGTATAAATCGAAAAATGAGCAAGTTTTCTTATAATACTTTCTATCCTAAAAAGTATTAATTCTTTTTCTACTTCTTCTTTTTCTTGTATTACTTTTATTTTACTTGTTAATATTTGCGTAACTCCTCCACTTATATCACTTGATTCTTCTGAATCTTGATTTGAAAAGCCAAATATGATACAAAATGTAAGCATTAATAACAATATCAAAATTACTCTTATTATATTCTTTTTCATTTTTTCTCCTTTTTGACATTATATTAAAACATATTTTTTCTGTCAATAAAATAGTTTCAACTATTAATTATATTAATTGGTCGCTTACGCGGTGTTTCAAACTAATATAAATTTTGATTAAGGCTGAACTGTAACAAATTTCCAAAAAAAGAAACAACTCTTTGTTATTTAAAGTTGCTTCTTTTTTGATTTCTATTTACTATATCCTGTTTTCGAAACAATACTATTACTAATTTCTTTTACTGTATCTGTTGGTACATAATCATTTTCACCAAATATCTCTTGATGTAATCTTGTTACATTGCTTTCTAATGTTACTGGAACACCATACCATCTATCTAATGTAATTCCTTTTGTTTCATATGGCCATCCAAGACTTTCTGTTATTTTATAACTGGTCGCACTTGGTAATAAACTAAAAATATCACTTGCTGTTATATTAGTGTATACTTTTGGTAAAACTTTGTCTACAAAAGTATTTAATTGGCTAATATTAAATGTTTTTATTTTATTAGCTACTGCTGTTAATACATCTCTCATTCTTTCTGTTCTTTTATAGTCCCCGCCTGTTGCATATCTAATTCTTGCATAAGCTAATGCCTGCTCTCCTGTCAAGTTATATGTTCCGGCTGTTGTAATTCCTGGTATATGTGAAACTTCTTCAGAAGTAATATTCATGCTAATGCCACCAACATCATCTATAATTTCTTTTACTGCATCAAAATTTACTGTGACAAATTCTGTAATATTCAAATCCAAGTTAGTATTTAACGTTTTAATTGCTAAAGGTGCTGACCCATAAGAATAGGCATGTGTTATTTTATCAAGTCCATGGCCTTCTATTTGTACATAGGTATCTCTATACACAGATACTAATTTTACTTCTTTCGTTGTATTATTAATACTAGCAATTATAATACAGTCACTTCGATTTCCTTTATCATAAGTATCTTCTCTTGAATCAATTCCAAATATAGCTATATTCCTATATCCTGCTAAATTTTCTTCTACCTGTGATGATACGCTTAGGTCACTCTCATCTAAACTAATTTGTTGTATTTTATTTAATTTATCTTGAATAAACCAAAACGTTCCGCCCACAATTATAGCTAATATAATTAACAATACTAGTACAATAATTCCAAATATTTTTAATCCTTTTCTTTGCTTTTTCTCTTTTGCCATTTTTTTCAACTCCTATGTTACTTTCTATTCTCCAGGTGCTTCTTCAATAAGTTTTTGATACTCATCTAATTTAGCTTGACTATAAAATACAATTTGTTCCCCCTCAACAGTCCATGATGATTTATTATCACTTAAGAATTCTACGATACTATTTAAGTAGTCAAATGCTGCTAATAAATCAGTTTTAAGTGTTTCTAATTCTGAAACGGTATTTGCCAATTCCTTGCCAGCTTCTTCGTCTGTTGCCAATTGTTTATATAATTCTTTATAATAATCACTTACTTGTTTATCATCAATTGCTGCTAATAAGTTTTCTTCATTGCATAGTTCTATAAATTTGTCAATATACTCTTCTCCTGATTTTTTCATTTGAGCTATTTTTTCTTTTGTTTGTACGAAATCTGGTCCATCACTTTTTATATTTTCAATAGATAATGTATTTTCTATTTCTTCTTGGCTATATAAGCTATCTGCTTGTTGTGCTAATGTTAATGCTTCATTTAAGTAACTTTTTAAAGTTTCTTCTACAATCGCATAACTACCTTTTGTTTTAATTTCCATATCTATCTTTGCTTCTTTATTAATTGTTCCATCATCATTCACAGTTTTTACTGCTACTGCATTTTGTGTTTCTGTTGTTAATAATGCTAATTGTTGTCCGTGGTAAGCAAAAAATACCACTAC
>CALYAH010000053.1 GCA_944393455.1 uncultured Clostridia bacterium | reverse complement strand
AATAGTGCTACATCAAGTTTAACAAATTCGAAATTGAGAGATATAAGTGCATCTGTTAATACATTTTTTAATTCAATTGCAAGTAATTTTAATGTTTCTGGATATGGACAAGAACAATTAAAAGAATATGTTCCAGCATTGGTATATACTATGTATGATGGATACTATATCTACTCACCATTTATTAATACATTAGATCCAAATGATAATTTTGTAAATAGTGCTACATATAAAAATGGTGAAAAAATATCAGGCTTAAAGCCGTATATTTATTATAGTTGCCGATATCAATACAATGGAATGGATTTTGTTATAAATTATGCAATGGATAATTATATAGTAATCCAAGGAACAGATGCTAGCGGAAATGCTATCTATGAATCTGGTTATCTATTAAATGATGTTACTGGAAATGGTACAACGGCAACTTATAGAGGTACGGATATTACAGGAGAAGCAGCATTACAAGAATATATTGGAAGAAATCGTTACACTTATGTAAAAATAAATGGAGTTAAATATTATAAAGATAATGATAACACATGGTTTTCTCTATTAAATGGAACTAAAATTACAGATCAAACGGCAAATTATATTGATGGAGATAATTATGCAGCTGTAAAATATTATACAGAGGCAGCAGATTTTAAACAAAAAATCGATGCTCTTGAACTAGAAGGTTTAACATCAGCAAGTGCTGTAGACGAAAATGGAGATCCAATTGACGGTATGTATGGTGGATATGAAATATTTAATTTTTATAAAGATGGAAAAAATATAGAAGATGCATATTCTGATTTTAATCAACATAGATTAGCAGTTATAAGATATAGTATAGAAAAAAATTTATCAATAGCAATTGCCAACTATAATTATTATGGACCTTCAACAAAAGCTAATTTCCAAATGCCAGAATTACGAGAAGATGAATGGGATAAACTATTGAATAATATATCAATTATAAGTTTTATGCAAGGATTAAGTATAGGTGGAAAAATTTATAATGGATACTCTATTGTAAATAACAATAAAAATGAAGAATTAGTTACAGAAGAATCTATTTATATCATTTCAGGCGACAATTATTATAGACCTACATCAACAGAATTTACCACCGGAGGAAAAACTGCAGAAATGGGAGCATGGAATATAGATTTTGAAAGAAAAGGAATAGAAGAATTAGTAGATGCATCTAATGGTACATATAATATGGTATATTATTATCCAAGGATTGAACTTGGGGACTATAATAGTATTGTAACACAAACAGGAACAAACTCGACAAGTGAAATTATAACCTATATTGCAGGAACTAGTAATGATCAATTAAAAAAGGCTTATTATACAGCTTTAGGAAGAGAACGATACAGTTTGTATAGGCCAAATAAAGATTCAGAAGAATTAAAGCAAGAATTTACAACACCTTAATCCTCAAGGGATAAATATTTTTTATAAAAAATAAATAATAAATGTAAAAAATAAATTTTGAATATAAAAATAAAAAAAGTTAATACTAATAATAGCAAAATGCAAGGAGAAAATTTATGAGAAAATTTGTAAAGATGCTATTATTAGTATTTTTTTTGTCAATTTTATATGCATATGTTTTAGTAATAACTATGATTCCAAATGAATTAGTAGTTTTTGAAGGAGAAAATATTTCTATGAAAACTTTATTAGGGCTAAGCATAAAAAATAGTGAATCTGAGACAGTGGAAACATCGTCAAATAATGGAAGTAAAATTAGTGATGAAATAGGTAAATCGACATTAGAAGTAAGTTTATTTGATCAAGTCTTTTTAAAAAGTGTAGAAGTAAACGTTTTGCCGAAAACAAAAGTAATACCAGTTGGAAATATAGCAGGAGTAAAATTATATACTAATGGAGTTTTAGTAGTAGGAATGTCAGAAATAGAGGGAAGTGATAATAAGAAGTATAAACCATATGAAAATACAGGAATTCAAGAAGGAGATAGAATTATAAAAATTAATAATAAACATATAAATTCAACACAGGATTTAATAGAAACAGTAAATATGTCAAATGGAAATAATATAAATCTTGAATATGTACATCAGCAAGAAACAAAAGAATGTAGTATAACACCTGTGCAAACAAATAATCAAGAATATAAATTAGGACTATGGGTAAGAGATAGCGCAGCAGGTGTGGGAACAGTAAGTTTTTATGAACCAAGTACTAAAACTTTTGGGGCGTTGGGTCATGGCATAACAGATATTGATACAAGCGAATTAATTAATATTGCATCAGGAGAGTTTGTAACAACAAGGGTTTTAAATATAACAAAAGGAGAAAGTGGAAATCCGGGAAAAATACAGGGAACAATAGAAAATCAAAAAAATATAGGAAATATTAGTAAAAATAGTAGATTTGGAATTTATGGAATAGTAGAGGATTTATCAAGTCTAACAATTGACACATCCAAAGAAATGGAAGTAGCATTAAGAGATGAAATAGAAGTTGGAAAGGCCACAATACTTTGTAGTTTAGACAATCAAAAACCACAAGAATATGAAATTGAAATAGAAAAAATATATAAAGATAATAATTATGATAACAAAAGTATGAAAATAAAAGTAACAGATGAAAAACTATTAGAAAAAACAGGTGGGATTATCCAAGGAATGTCAGGATCACCAGTAATACAAAATGGAAAATTTGTTGGAGCCATAACACACGTATTAGTAAATAATCCAGAAGAAGGTTATGCAGTTTTCGGTGATATCATGCTAAAACAAGCAAGAGAAGTAAACTAATAAGTTATATAATTAAATATAAGTTTAAAAAATACAAAAATTTACAAAAATATGCAAAAACTATTGCATATTTTTTTCTTTAATAGTATAATCATCTCGTAATTTATCTAAATTACATCCGAAAAATGGAATGGAAAAGTTAGAAATTCAAATCATTTTAGGAGGTGAAAAACATGCAAGAAGAATTATTAACAAAAATATTGTCTGAAGTAAAAACAATATCAGGCAAAGTAGAAAACTTAGAAGGTAAGGTAGATAATTTAGAAGGTAAAGTAGACAATTTAGAAAATAAAGTAGATAATTTAGAAGGCAAAGTAGAAAACATAGAAAAGACAATGGTAACATCTACAGAATTTAACGATTTCAAAGAAGAGGTATATGCATTATTTGATAAAAACACAAAAGAAATCGCAAATGAAATTAGAGAGTTATCAGTAAGTATAAGTAAAAAAATGCATCAAGAACATCAAGCAATAAGAAATGAAATGCAAAGAGCAATAGAAATAAACCAAAAGGATCATGAAATTTTTAAAGCACAAATTGAAAAATTACAAATTACTAATCAATATTTAGAAAGTAAAATACACATATAATGTGTATTATATGTGTATTATTTTTATCTATTATTTATTTTTTTCTATTAACATAGGTCCTATTTCAGTTACTGTGCCAGCGCCTAATGTTATAACAATATCATTATTTTCCACGTGATTTTTAATGTAATCAACGCAATCATTAAAATCTGGAATATATTCAGCAGTTTTTCCAAGTGTATGAATTTGTTTTACCAAATCTTTAGAGGTTATTCCATATGTATTTTTTTCTCTAGCAGCATAAATATCCAAAACGATAATATGATCAAAAAGAGATAATGCTTTAGCAAAATCATCTAATAAATTTTTAGTTCTGCTATAAGTATGTGGTTGAAAAACAACCCAAGATTTATGATATTTTTTATTCATAAGAGAATAAGCCGTAGCAATTATTTCAGTAGGATGATGTCCATAATCATCATATACGCTAACTTTTCCATCTATTTTTCCTTTATATTCAAATCTTCTATGAGCTCCTGTAAATTTAGATAGGGCAGATTTAATGGCTTTTTTATCAATGTTATATTCAGTACATAAAGCTATACAAGCCAAAGCATTTAATACATTATGAATGCCTGGTACAGATAGTTCAATTTTGTCAAATAATTCTGAATTATGATAAACATCAAACTGAGCAAATCCATCACTATTAAATGTAATATTTTTTGCTATAAAATTAGCCTTTTCATTTTTTATTCCATATGTAACTACTTTGGCATTAGTATAGTTAGATAATTCTAAACAATTATTATCATCACCATTAATAACTAAAATACCATCAGTAGGTAATAACTTTACATATTTTATAAAAGCTTTTTTTATATTTTCAAAAGTTTTAAAGTAATCAAGATGGTCATTATCAATATTCAAAATAACTTCGGCTTTTGGACTGAACTTTAAAAAACTTTCCACATATTCGCAAGCTTCAATTATAAAATGTTCACTATTTCCAACTTTATAATTACCATCGATTTGTTTTAAGAAAGCACCAACTTGAATACTTGGATCTTGTAAACCTTCTAAAAAACAAAGGGAAATCATAGAGGTAGTAGTGGTTTTTCCATGAGTTCCAGAGATACAAAGAGTATCTTTATAGCAACGTGTTAATTCACCTAAAAAATCAGCTCTTTCAATAGTTGGGATATTTAGTTTATTAGCTTCTAACATTTCAGGGTCATCTTTTTTTACAGCAGCAGAATAAACCACAACATCAGAATTAGAAGTATCAGACCCATTAACATTAAGTCCCCAATTCTTTAGAATAGCACCTATACCGCTCATACTTACTCCACCAATTCCAATCATGTGAACATTTTTATATTTTTTTATTTTATCTATATTTGGCATTAGACTACATCTCCTCCTATATAACATTTAGATTATATAATGATATCCCTAAAATTTCAATAGTTTTGTTTAAAAATTATAGCCTATTAGTTATACCTTAATATAAATATAAACTTATATTAAGACATAACACCTATTTATTATATGAATAAAATACTAAAAAAGTTACAATTAAAATAAAAAATAATTTTTTTGCTAAAAAAAGAAGGAAAAAGATTTTTTTTGGAGAATAATATAATTGTACATAAGATTAAACGAATATGTACAAAATATATTTAAAACTTAAGGAAGGCGGTGCACGCAAAATGCAAATCACAGATGTACGTTTAAGAAAAGTAAATTCAGAGAACAGAATGAAAGCTGTTGCTTCTGTAACATTCGAT
>CALYAH010000052.1 GCA_944393455.1 uncultured Clostridia bacterium | reverse complement strand
AAATGGAATTCCAAATATCATCTGTGTTCAACCTTTTGCTTGTTTACCAAATCACGTTGTTGGTAAAGGTGTTATTAAAACAATTAGGAGTATATACCCAGAAGCAAATATTTCTCCTGTTGATTATGACCCTGGCGCTAGTGAATCTAATCAGACAAATAGAATTAAACTTCTTATGACAGTTGCTAAAGATAATTTGGCAGCAATGGAAAATAGTAAAAAAGCAATTGAAAAGGAAAATGTTGAAAATATAAACATAAAAAAAGATGTTAAAATAGATTAAAAACTAAAAAACCTGTATTTTACTACAGGTTTTAAATTTTTATTTGTTTTATTACTTCTTTTTTTGCTATAATTATCTTTTTCTCTTAAAAATATTTTTAATATAATTTATTATTTTTAGAAAAATATTTGTATTATTTTGGATCACTAATTTATTATTAACGTTTTCTATTTTATTTTGATGATTTCTTTTCTTAAATAAATCATCATAGTTATACTTTTCAGCCTTTTCTTTTTCATTTTGTGCTATAATATTTGCTTTAAAATCATTAATTTTTTTCTTTTGTTTCTCATTTGCACCAAATTTTTCAAAAAAGAAAAATAAAATTAGTTTTGCATCTTCTGATAGGTTTTGATCTTTTAATGGCTTTGATGGATCATATCTAAAAGAAAAATATTTATTTGAATTTTCCTCTAAATACATAATATATTCTTTAGGAATTTTGCTAAAATCTTCTTTGTTTAACTGCTTTAGTACTTCTAAAACTTCAACATATGCGTTAGTATATTCCTCTTTTACCACTTTTTCTCCTCCTTAGTCTTCTTATCTTGTTACAGAAATCTCTGATTTTCTCTCTACTTCATTTTCTACCATTTGAGCAATTTTATTTTCTTCATCTGGATTTTTAATATAACTATCTAATGTAGCTTTTCCTATTTCATCAAACGTTAATTCTGTCTTTGTCTTGTTACCATACATATCATCCATCATTTCTCTAATTTCCGAAATATTTTCTTCTTGAGTTAATGGTATATCTTTTTCAAACATATTTTTATCTTTTAAAAAATAGTAATAAGTTTTTATATTATCATTACCAATATTGTCTTTTAAAGCCTTTGGTAAATTAACTTTTTCTAAAAAATCTTCATACTGTTTAGTTGTATCTTTTGATTTATAAAATGCACCATATGTAATAGATGTTTTATGAAAATTCTCCCATACTTTTTTTAAATTTTCATTATTTGGATTTAAATCATATTCTTGAATACTTTCGTTAATATTTGTTATTCCTTTTTCTAAGCATCTATCTATATCTAATACAACAATTGGCTTTTCTTTATCCCAATCTTTAGCTGTTTTAAAAGCTTCCCCTTCGTTAACCATCTTTCCATCTACTTTTATAGCAATAATATAGTCTGGCTCTTGTTTAACTCCTTCTATTTCTCTTTTTATGTCAAACTCATTATATAAATCCCTTCTAAAGTATTCATCTCCTCCAGTATGTTCAATCATATTATCTGGATTTCTAAATGGTCTTTTTCCATTAATATTACTGTTTATACTATTTGATGAGCTTTGATTATCTTCTGCAGACATAAATAATAAAGAACCTTGCTTTATTTGGCTAAATCCATAATATACACCTAAATCGGTTGGTATTATTCCTATCATATCGTCTCTACTAAAGCTACCACAAAAGTGGTTAGATGATAAATCTTTTCTACACCACATTTCTTTTTCGTTTGTTTCTATATCTGTTCTGTCCGAAGTGCCAGAATAAGCAGCAACAGAAGTAGATAATATAGAAAATTCAGTTCCTGCATCATATATTTGTATACCATCTTTTTCTTCAATTAAGTTTCCTTCTTCTGGTTTAAATAAAACATCATTATACATTTCTTCATATTGTGACGTATATTTTTTTCTAATATCAATTTTAGATAATAAAGAGGCTTCATTTTGGATTCTTTCATCATTAAATATTTCTCTTAATATTTTATCTGTTTCATAAGCTTTTGGGTAAGTGTGGTCTAGTGAGACAATATTCTTTATCATTTTTAATTCTTTATCTTTATCTGTTTGCTCTCCAAATTCAGCTACTATGTTTCTAGCTGTTTCATAATCTATACCAAACATTTTAATTAAAACAGCATTCTTTTTTTCCTCAACTGTATCGGATTTAGTAACTCCTTGAACATAATCACCTTTTGGATCTTCAACCTCTTTATTTATTATTTCTTGCAATTTTTCATTTTTTAAGTTTTCAAGATTGTTCAAGTCATCTACGGTTTTAATATCAAAAATATTATCATATTGAATAATATTTTTTAATTTTTGCTTTTGGTCTTCACCCAAAGTATTTTGGTCCAAATTTCCTACTAATTCTTTGTAAGAATGAAGGTTTTTAGTCACTTGCATAAAATATTCATTAAAATCATCTTGCCTATCTAGATTTCTAATTATAGAACTAATAAAGTCTAATTCTTTCTCATTATAATTACAAAATTCTTCTATGCTTACTCTATCTGTATTTACAATTAAATTTATTTCATGTTCAGAAAAAGTATTTAAAAATTTATCTTCTAATAGTCTATAATCCATTTGTTCAAATACTTTAGAATTACTTTCTTTCATTCTTAAAAGCATGGCTTTTTTTGAACTTATATCATCTATTTCATAATACTCTAATATTTTTTCTATATTATTTTCAATTATATTTTCTTTGTTTTCTACATTATAGTCATATCCTAAAAATTTTTCTATCTGTTCATTTTCTATTAATTTATCTATCATTAACCCTTTGTCTTTTAGTGAAGAAATAATTGAAAATGAATTGTCTTCATTGTTTTCTTCAATTAGAGATTTAATTTCTTCTTTATCTTTATAAAGATTAATATCATATTCACTCATTGGCTTAAAAATTTCTTCATAAGCTTTTAACTTCATTTCATCTGTCTCAAAAGAACAAATTACAGATCTTAGCGAATTTATTCCATTTCTTATACCTAGTACTCCTTTTGAAACATGTGTGTTTGCAATTATTACTTTTCTAATATCTCCCGTTCTTAATTCTTCTAATTTTTCTTCATCTGAATTTAACTGTTTTACATTTTCAGCAACATCATATGGATTTATGTCCATAAATTCAGATTCATATAAGTTTCTTTCATATGTTAAATAATCTTCTAGTTTGCCATCTTTTTGCAGTTTTGCTAATTCTTCTTTATTATCCTTTAAGGATAATATACAGTTAAATTTAAAACTATTGTATACTTTACTATAAAAATTGTCTATTTCCTTGCCATGACTTTCCTCTAATTCTTTATAAAAGTCAAAACTTCTATCTAAATATTTTTCTATCATCAGCTTTTTGTTGTTGTCTGCATCCATAGAATTAATAACGTTTGTAATTCCTTCTAATTCATTTGTCATTAATAGTAATTGGTTCAGATTTGGATTATTTCTTAAAACACTACATACTTCATTAAAATAAGTTTCCATTGCACTTATTTTTAAATCATCATTAGATAATCCTTTAATTAGTTCTGAAACTTCCCAACTAGGCATTTCCTTATACCCTTTGCTTTTAAAATCATCTAACTTCTTTACTATATCTTCATCTTGCTCTGCTTGTTTTTCTTGGTCTTTTTTATCTTGAAAACTTTGCTTTCTTTTTTGAATTTCAGACATAAGTTTCTCGTTTATTTCTTGAGATTCTTCCTGGCTTAAAGCTTGTCCTTTACTAAGATAATCAATCATGTTACTCATGTCTTCAATTTGCTTTTCATTATCTAAATGTTCGATTATTTCAGGAATTAAAGATTTATCTTTTATTGAAATAACAAGTTCTCTCATATCTTTAATATTTCTATATTCTCCAAAAAAGCTTCTTAATGAATATAATAAAATCAATTTATCTTTATCATTTTCTACGTTTGTAACCTCTTTTATCAATTGATATCTAGCTTGATTCCTATATTTTATGTTCTCTTCAAATAATGTTTTATTATAATCAAATTTAATATCTAGAGAATTAACTATCTTCTCAAAATCTTGTTTTTGACCCAATTTTGGAGATAGTTTTGCAATTTCTTCAATATTAATACTCATAAGCTACTCCTTATTTTTTATAATCAAATATATTTTTATTTTTGCTTTATTTCTAGTATTATCATACCATATTTCTTTATTTTTTTCACTACTTTTTTAAAGTTTATCTTTTTGTTTATTTTTATATAATTTCTTTTATTTTTTCTATACTCTGTTTTGTCTGTTTATAACCCAATTCATATAATTCATCTATTTTTTTCATATCTAAAAGACCTATTTTTTCACTATTTATTTTTAAAGTAAAATCACTTCCCTCCATTTCATAGTTAGATAATTCTCTACAAAGTAATCCAATGGAACGTCCTGCCACTTCTACTAAATTCTTATTACATCTCTCATTTACTGTTTCATCAAACATTATATTAATAACTTTATTTGCACCCAAATATTTTAACTCTTTCCATGGCACATTTTCTCTAATTCCACCATCAATTAATTTTATATTTTCATATTGACAAGGATAAAATACAACAGGATAACTACAACTTGCTCTTACTGCTTTTCCTATTTCTATATCATTCAAAAAGATAGTATTGTCATAGGTATTATTTCTATGTTGACAAGAAGTAAAACAAATTACTTGACCATTACATAAGTTTACACTTGGTATTGCTAATGGCATTTTTATATCCGTTATTTTTTCTATATTTTTTTCTTTGCAAACTTTATAAATTAACTTCTCTATTTGTTTACCTGAGTTTAAGCCACTAATTACAATTCTGCCTGTAAATAGTAATCCTAAAATTAATTTAATTATATTCGCTATATCTACATATTTAATTTTTTTACAATATTTTTTAAAAATTTGGTACATTTCATCTGATGTAAATCCACATGCATATAAACACGCAACAATACTTCCAGATGATGTGCCTCCTACATAATCAAATTTTATATTTGCTTCTTCTAATGCTTTAATAGCTCCTATGTGGGCAGCTCCTTTTACCCCACCACCTGCTAAACACAATCCATTTTTCATTTTAATCACCTGATATATTCTATGAAAGAATTTATTTGATGTTCTTAAAATGGTATTGAAGCGTTTCTATTTTTATGTTATATTAATTTTAAGAGGAGTTTTTTTATGAAAAAAAATTATTATGAAATATTAGAAATAAATAAAAACGCATCACCTGAAATTGTAAAAAAAGCCTATACAACTTTAGCTAAGAAATATCATCCTGATTTACAAGAAGGAATGTTAAAACATGAATACGAAGAAAAATTAAAACTAATTAATGAAGCTTATGAGGTATTATCAAACGAAACAAAAAGAAAAGAATATGATGAACAATTATTCCAGGAAAATCTAGAAAAAGAAAGAATGACTGATGAATTAATAAATGAAAATATGAATTTGAAAAATGAGCTAAATCGTATTAAAAACAATAATTCTAATACACAACAATACAACACAAACGTAAATCCAAATTCTAACCAAAATATTAATGCTCAGTATGAAAATCAAATGAAATATAACGAAGAGATTCAAAGAGCTAGAGCCAAAGCTTATCATGATGCTTATATTCAAGATTTGAAGAATAGAGGCTATAAAATTAGATATAAAAAGACTTTAAAAGATTATTTTGTGAATTTTGTTTCTTTATTAATTACTATTCTAATTTTAATTTTATTATGGCAGATTCCTTTTATTAGAAATATATTCTTAGATAATATCCTAGTTCAAACTATCCTTAAAATTTTTTCTTAATATGAGTAAAAAAAGAGATTATAAATAATCTCTTTTTTATGTTATATTTTTAAATAATCTCTTACTTTTTTTCTTCACTAAAATATTAATAATCATAAATATTCCTGCAAATAATATTAATTGTATTATAATAGCTATATTTATATTTATTTCTTTAAAAATATTTGCTAAATATAATAATACTAATATCATAATAATCATCAAAACATATTGGAATATTTTATTCTCGTTTTTCTTTGTAACTATATATTCTGAATCCCAATTCAAAATTGGCCTTCTTAGGTCAACTATCAACATTAAAAAGCTATTTATTAAGCTAATAAATATTGATGTTGCAAATATTAATAGAATTTGTATTAAAGTGATTTTCGAAACCAAAAAGTATATGCTTCCTAACACAATTATAGAAATAATTGTATTTAATATCACTTGCAACAC
>CALYAH010000051.1 GCA_944393455.1 uncultured Clostridia bacterium | reverse complement strand
TCATTTGGTAATCTTATATCAGAAAAACCAATTCCATAATAATCCATTGAACCGCACTCCTATCCGATCCTTTACTTCTACGCCATTTTCATGTTCATCATCACCGTAGTCTTACGATTACAAATATATGGTCATAATCATTATTAGCAATTGTATCTTTTATTTGTGATTCTATATTTTCTGCTGATACATAATACCCAAATTCTTCATCATAAGATAGTTGATTTAGTGGTGTATCAATTTGGTATACATCACAGTTTGCTGTCATTTTTCCTTCTGATAAATTTGCACAACTATCTTTAAATCTTTCGATTGTATTATTAATATCTCTAATATCATTATTTGTCATTTCTATTTGTATTGACTTTCCATTTATATTTACATCTGTTTGATTAAATATGAAACATGCAAAATCCCATTCATTGTCATTTTCTACAATTCCTTCTTCTAATGTAAAATCTGAAAACCATGCTTCGCCCTTTGCTTTTCCTAAATATCCACCTAATCGAAATCCAACACTTACGCTTTCTCTATTTTTAGAATTAAATATTAACTCTATTTTTTGCCAATCACTTGTTCCTTGAATTGCTACAGACCTTTCTGTTGTTCCTTCTATTGAAATTTGTGCTCCTATACCCGAATTTTCTCCGTCTGCTTCTACATTACTTGTTTTTACCATACATGTTACTCGATAAGGTGTGTTTTTTTCTACTTTTACCTCTTTATAAAACATAGCATCATTATAGTCTTCTGATACAATTTGATAGCTTCTATTCTTTGAATATTTTTCATTTTTATCTCTCTTAAATTCTGATGTATATAAATTAGCTTCACTTCTAATAAAATCATTAAAATTATTTTTTTGATAATATTGATATGCAAAATATAATATTATAAATAGAAAAATTAGAGTTATTATATAGGTGATTTTTCCCATTTTTGTTCTTTTATTGCTCATAGTTTCTTTCTTCTCCATTTCTTTTGTCTCTATTTTATTATATATGATTTTTTATTATTTATAAAGAGTTTTTTTAAAATTTGTATTTCTCTAAAAAATATCTGTTACCATGGAAAGTCAGGCTACATTCATATAGCCTGACTTTCCTATCTTATACAATCTTCTTTCACTGTAGAAATTTGATTTTCTTGTTTCTCTTTTTTTCTTGCTTGTATTCTTTTTTTCATTACAATATTTTTTCTAATATTTAAAAACTCCTTATATTCTTCTGGATAATATTTGCTAATATCTAAATCTATTTTTCTTGTTACTAATATAAATCTCATCAAAGCGTTTTTATCATCGCTATCATAGTTTATATATTTTTTTAATTTTTTTATTTCTTCACTTTCTTGTTCATTATTTATAATTTGATTAATTTTTTCTTTTAGTTCTAGATTCATAGTATCATATATTGTTTGTTTTGATTCTATTTCTTTATTCCAACCTATCAACTCATCATACAATGATTTATCAAATATCCTATTCTTTTTTTGTGTTACTAATTTAATTTTTTTTATTTTCTTTATTTCTTCTGCTTGTGGATGTTCTTTTATGTATTGATTAATAATTCTTTTCACTTCTTTGTCATTTTTTCTTTTATCATTTAATGCTATTTCAATAATAGTCTGTGTCAGTTCATCTATTTGTTTTTCTTCTTGTGCTATTTGCTCTTTTATATCTGTTATATTGTAGTCATTTGTTTCATAAATCTGTTTTCTTAAATTAGCTAGATATATATCTTTTTCGCTATTTGGTTTTCTTTTTTCCATTCTCTCTATTTTTTGCTTCATATCAATAATTATCATTTGATTTTGAATTGGAATATAATCTTTAAACTTTTCTCCTATTGCATTTGCTTTTTTTAACTTTTCTTTTGCCGCTCTTATTTTTCCTTTTGCCATTTCTCTTTCGGCCTCTTCCATATATATAGTTACCATTTGACTTTGAATAGGTGCATCATCTTTAAATTTTCTTCCTATTTCTTTTGCTTCTCTTAATTTTTCTTTTGCTTCCCTTGTATCGCCCTTCATGATTTCCTTTTTCGTTTCTTCCATACAGATAGTTATCATTTGACTTTGAATTGGTTCATGATTTTTAAACTTTTGACCTATTTTTTTAGCTTCTGATAATGCTCCCTTTTTCATATAAATGGTTATCATTTGGCTTTGAATTGGTGCATAATTCTTAAATCTTTTACCTATTTCTTTTGCTTTTTCTATTTTTTCTTCCGCCTTTTTCTCTTTTCCTTCCTCATTTTCTCTTTCTGCCTCTTCCATATAAATAGCTACCATTTGGCTTTGGATTGTTCTAATATTTTTAAATCTTTTTCCTATTTCTTTTACCTTTTCTATTTTTTCTCTTACTTTTTCTTTTTTTCCTTCTTCTTTTTCTATCTCTATTTCTTTCATATAAATATTTATTACTTGACTTTGTATCTGTGCAATATCTTTAAATTTTTTTCCTATCTTTTTTGCTTCTGCTAGTTTTTCTTTTGCCTTTGTCATATTACCATTTAAAATTTCTTCTTCTGCTTCTTTCATACAAATAGTCATCATCTGACTTTGAATTGGTATATGGCTTTTAAATTTTTCTCCTGACCTTTTTGCTTTTTCTATTTTTCCCTCTTTTATATCAATAGCTATCATTTGGCTTTGAATCTGTGCACTTTCTTTAAAATTTTCGCCTATTTCTTTTGCTTTTTTTAATTCTTCCTTTGCTTTTGCTATATTTCCATTTAACCTTTCTTTTTCTGCTTCTTTTATATAAATAGTTACCATCTGGCTTTGAAATAGTGGAATTTCTTTAAAACTCTCTCCTATTTCTTTCGCCTTTTGGTATTCTCCTTGTTTTATATAAATACTCATCTTTTGCGATTGTATTATGGAATCATCAGGATATTTTAGTGTTAATTTATATGCTTCTTCTAATTTATTTGATTTAATTAGTTGTTTTATTTTTTTACTTGTTTCTTTTGCTTCTTCTCTTTCATTTGTTATTAATGTTTCTTCTCCCATTTTCGAATCCACTTTTATTTCCCCTTCTTTCTAAAAAAATGAAAGAATTTTGGTATTATCCTTAATCCTTTCATTTTTCTTCTGTTATATTCTATTATTCTTCTGTCTCTTCTTCCTTAGTATCTTCTTTCAAATCTTTCATACTAAGGTTAATTCTATCTTGGTCATCAATATCTATTACTTTTACAGTAACTTTATCTCCAACATGTAAGACATCTTCAATATTTTTAATTCTTTCTTTTGATATTTTAGAAATGTGTAATAATCCTTCTTTCCCACCACATCCTAAATCAACAAATGCTCCGAAATTCATTAATCTTACAACTTCTCCATAATAAATTCCGCCAACTTCAATTTCTTTTACAATATCTTCTATCATTTCTAGAGCTTGCTTAGCTTTTTCATTATCTGATGAATAAATGAATACTTGTCCATCATCTTCAATATCAATTTTTACCCCTGTTTCATCGATAATTTTATTTATCATTTTTCCACCAGGTCCGATTACATCTTTAATTTTTTCTGGCTTAATAGTTGTTGTTACAATTCTTGGTGCATATTTAGAAACTTCTTCTCTTGGCTTATCAATAACTGGTTTCATAACATCATTTAATATATATGCTCTTGCCTTTCTTGTTCTTTCAAATGCTTCTGCTATAATTTCATATGTTAATCCATCACATTTTATATCTACTTGAATTGCTGTAATACCTTTTTCAGTTCCTCCTACTTTGAAGTCCATATCTCCAAAAAAGTCTTCTAATCCTTGAATATCTAATAACATTACATAGTCTTCATCATTATCAGGATTTGTTACTAATCCTGTTGAAATACCTGCAACTGGTCTCTTTATTGGTACCCCCGCATCCATTAGTGATAATGTACTTCCACAAATACTTGCTTGTGATGTTGATCCATTTGAAGATAATACTTCAGATACAACTCTTATAGCATATGGAAAATCTTCTTTTGAAGGTAATACTGGTACTAATGCTTTTTCTGCTAGAGCTCCATGTCCAATTTCTCTTCTTCCTGGTCCACGAGATGGTCTTGCTTCTCCTACTGAATAACTTGGGAAGTTGTAGTGATGCATATATCTTTTAGATTCTTCTGTATCAATTCCATCTAATACTTGTTCTTCACTTATCATTCCTAATGTTGCAATTGACATAACTTGTGTTTGCCCTCTTGTAAATAATGCGCTTCCATGAACCCTTGGAAGTAGTCCAACTTCACATGACAATGGTCTTATTTCGTCTAATGCTCTTCCATCTACCCTTTTGTGTTCAATAAATATCATTTCTCTTACACATTTTTTTTCTAATTTATAAATAGCTTCTCCAACATCAGATTTGTGTTCTTCAAACGCTTCTTCCCCAAATTTTTCAGTATAACTTTCTTCTATTTTTGCTGTTAATTCATCTATATTTTTGTCTCTTGTTTCTTTATCTGCTTCTTGTACTTTTTCTTTCATTTCTTCTTTAAAGTTTGTTTCAATATATTCATATACATCATGGTCTACTTCAAATGATTTATATTCAAATTTTGGTTTTCCTATTTCTTTTTGAATATCAGAAATGAATTTACAAATCTTTTTAATCTCTTCATGTGCTGTTTTAATTGCTTCTAACATTACATCATCTGGCACTTCGTTTGCACCAGCTTCAATCATTGTAATTTTCTTTTCTGTTGCAGCAACTGTTAATGTTAAATCACTTTTTTCTCTTTGTTCTTCTGTTGGATTAATTATAATTTTTCCATCTATTAACCCAACATTTACTGCTGCTGTTGGTCCGATTGAATGGAATATCTGAAATAGCTAATGCACACGCTGCCCCAATCATAGCTGCTACTTCTGGTGAATTATCTTGCTCAACACAAAGTACTGTTGCAACAACTACTACATCATTTCTAAAATCCTTTGGAAATAATGGTCTTAAAGGTCTATCAATTGCTCTTGATGTTAAAATTGCTTTGTCGCTTGGTTTTCCTTCTCTTTTTAAAAATCCTCCTGGTATTTTTCCTACTGAATATAATTTCTCTTCAAAATCTACTGATAATGGGAAAAAGTCTATTCCCTCTCTTGGTTCTTTAGACGCTGTTACATTAACTAGCACACATGTGTCTCCATATCTAACAAGTACACTTCCATTAGCTAATCCTGCCATTTTTCCTGTTTCTATAACAAGTTTTCTTCCTGCTAATTCTGTTTCATAAGTTTTAAACATATTTTTTTCCTCCTTAATTAATTCGCACCTAATTTGCCAAGTAGATTTTAGATGGTAAACTATATAATATATTGAGGCTTTATTGTTTATATATTAATATATAAAAAAAAAAAATAATTTCAATATATTATACAAGCTACTTACCTAAATATATACTTGACAACTTCATTACTTTTTAGTCAATTAGTTTTTTACATTGTTTTACCTTATAAAAGCCCGTGCTAAAGTAAGCATAGGCTTTTATATGTTTTATTTTCTTAATCCTAATTTATCAACGATTTCTCTATATCTATCAACATCTTTTCTAGATAAGTAATTTAATAGATTTCTTCTTTTACCAACCATTTTTAATAAACCTCTTCTTGAGTGGTTGTCTTTTTTGTGAACTTTTAAATGTTCTGTTAATTCATTAATTCTTTCTGTTAAAAGAGCGATTTGAACTTCTGGTGAACCTGTATCGTTTTCGTCTCTTTTATAAGTATTAATTACTTCTTGTTTTCTTTCCTTTGTCATATTTTACACCTCCTATTTTATTCTTTTTCCTTTAACTGAGCTTAAAGCTTAGGTGCTAATCTTAAAGCTAAGTAAAAGGTATGTCTTTTTTGACATACCTAGTATACTATATTTTGGAATAAATTTCAAGTATTTTATAAGAATTAATTAGATTTACAACTATTTATTCATTTCGAAGATAGGATATCCATTTTCGCCTGTATGCCAGAAATTAAAACTTGTTACATCATAATCTTGTGTTGGTTCGATATTATTAAAATTAGATACGATTTTCTCACTTTTCAATTCTTGTTCTGTACACCCAATTATACCTTCTTCCTTCGTGGCATCAATTCCATTTTCATGTCCGATTGCTTTACTTACTTTAGTATTAATATAATAGCAGTTTTTCGTTACCAATAAATTATTACTGATATTAAAATCTCCAACTAACCCTCCTCTTGTTCCTCCTTCTATATTTCCACTATTATAACAATTTATTAAATAAAATTCGCTCCATCCACCTACTCCAAATAAGCCTCCTACAATTCCATTATTATTTGCTTTTAAATTTCCTTGATTAAAGCAATTCAAAATTTTATCTGGAAAAAAATAATGTCCTGCAATTCCTCCCACAATAGGTTTTTCTGTTTCATTAGTAGACGTTGCTTCTATTTTACCCGAATTATAACAATTTATAATGCTTGTTTTATTATATCCTTCTCCTATGATTCCACCTGCATATATGGATGCATCTCCCTTTACTTCTACTTTTCCTCTATTCACACACTGGCTAATTGTTATGCTTCCTTGACTACTTCCTTTTTTTCCAATAATTCCTCCTGTGGAAGATTTTCCTGCAATATTTGCTTCATTAACACAATTTTGAATTTTTTTCGTTAGTGGTTGGTCTGTTACTATCCTTCCTAGTATCCCTCCTGCACAGCTCCCAATAATATTCCCACTAATTGTTATATTTTCAATTAAAGTATCTATATCATTAAAATTTGCATTAAAATTTGCATTAATATTTCCAAATAATCCTACTGTAGTTTCAGGATTATTAATCCATATATTTTGAATCTTATGATATTTTCCATCAAAATTACCTAAAAAAGATCTATTATTATCATTTCCTATTGGAATAAATCCACTTCCTGTACTTAGTTCTTCTATTAATTTATTTCCATCTTGCTCATTTCCATTTATATCTCCAAAATCTGTTCTTTGACTATCAGCATAAGAGGCTCTTGATTTGAAATTTAAGTCTTTAGTTAGGACAACATACTTATTTTTCATTGAATCTTTCGTTGATTCTATCATTTGTTCGTCTTTTAATATTTTTCCGAATTCCATTTACTGTATTTGAAAAAGCTACTAAATCTTCTATACAATTTATTTGGTATGCATCTTCTTTGCTATCTCCTGTTAAGATATTTCCGTTTTCATCTTTTGTTATATCTCCTGGATATGGGTCTGTTACTACTTCTAACTGTCCTAATATACTTCCATTTTTATCTACATTGTAATACCTGTTACTTTCTTTAAAGTATACCTCAAATTCATCGCCTATGTCTGTTACTTCTGTTTTGTCTTCTCCTGTATTGCTATCCATTGCTTCTTGAAATTCTTCTTCTACTAAATTCCCTCTCTTATTTTTCCCCATCGCTTCTACGCTTGATTTGTCTATTATTTCTTTTTCATTTGCTATTTCAGTTTGTGTTTTTGCTT
>CALYAH010000050.1 GCA_944393455.1 uncultured Clostridia bacterium | reverse complement strand
TTTTATAGCTGTCGTTACTCGTTCTTTTGCTTCTCTAATACTGGTATCTGGCAATCCAACAATTTCAAAACGTGGAAGACCAGTTGATATATCTACTTGAATGGAAACTAGATTTCCATTTAAACCTTGCAAGGCCATACTATTAACAATCGCTAACATTTACTTCCTTTCTTATCTGTTTGCATATTTGAGGCCATTACAAATTTTAATTAAATGAAGGATTTTTTATGTGTTTCATTTTATTTTAATGGATATTACTGAACAAGATTTGATTAAATTTTCTTGAACTTTATACTTGACAAATATGGATTTTAAATAATTATAACTAAATTATGGGGGCTTTATAATGGCCTCAGATATACAAACAGATTATTTAGTTAAATTTTTATTGGTGATTTGAATCATTGATTAAAATTATTTTACATGATTCTAATTGATTAAAATTACTTTTGAATTGCTGATTTTATTTTTACAAATTTGAAATAATTTAAAAACTTGTCCTTATTATAAACTGCCTTCCATATTTTGTCAATACTTTTTTGTAATTTTTTCCATTTTCTTTGATTTTTATAATTTTTTAAAGAAAAAATGCTCTCAAGGAAATCCCTTAAGAGCCTGATTTATCAATACTTATCAATTCCATATACACCTGTTGTAAAATCTCTAAATAAATTTACTTCTGGTGTGCAATATGTACAAATAATGAAACAACATAATAGAAAAATAGTAATAACACTTGCTAAAACTTTAGATTGTACTGTACTTTCATTTTTTCTTTTCATTAACTTATAAGCTATATATTCTCCTATAATAATGCTAATAATAAATATTAGTATATCAATCAAGAAAAAATTGGTCCCTATAATACCCGTATATGTGAAAAAACTTATTACAATAAAAGCAATACTTACAAATATACCTATTGTTTTTGCTTCTATGTAATTATTTGCTATTTCTTTTACAAAAAAGTATTCCACAATTGCCATAATTAGCATTGGATAAAAAGCTAATTTCAAATGTTCCCAAACACTCTCATTAACTGCACTAAAACTTGCTATAAATAAGTTTTTTCCTGACCATTGATAAGTAAAATGTAGTAAAGTACCTAAAAACAAGCAGATTATTATAACTATAATTTCAATTTGTAATAATTTGCTTGTTTTTATTTTTTCGATTAGTTTCCTACTTATTTCTTTTATCTTTTCCATCTCATAAATCCTCCTATTCATACTTATTTTATTTGTATGTAAATAGGGCTTGGACTTATTACTCTTTTATTAGGATAACTTCTCAACTATTAAATTATTTTCAGTATCTTTATTCTTTATCTCTTCAGAACGATATGAACAAACTTTGAATTCGTTCTTTTTATCGAATTTTATTTTAATAACTTTTGTATAATTATCTTTACATGGTTTGTTATATTCTGCAATAATCATACTTGCTTTATATTCTCTCAAAGTATCAAATGTATTCATAAATCCCATTCCTGTACCACCATTATCAGCATGTGTGGTACTTGGTCTTTTGCCTAAATTTAGTAAAGTATCTATCTCAAATTCTATACCAGAATCATATACATATAAGCTATAAAATCCATTTATCATGCCTAGTCTTACTAAAATACTTTTATTAGTGTTTTCTGAATAATTTATTGCAATAATTGCATTTTTTATATGGTCTGCTATTAAAATTTCTAATTTTTCTTTTGATATATGATTATTTATCATTTGATAAATGTTTCCACTTAATTGTACTTGAAAATCTATTTTATGTTTTATACATTCTGATTGCATATATTTTAACATGTCATCTATTTCTACTATGTTTGTTTTTACTAGTTCAATTTCTGTTGTTTCATTATATATTTGCTTTGATATGCTATCTATTCTTTCTTTTATATCTATTTCTGATGCTGTCTCATTTTTTAGCATTAATTGGTTTAGCTTGTATTCTAATGATTTCTGCTTATGTGCTATGGAATGACTGGTTTTACTAAAGTTTAAGTTTTCTTTTTCTAGTTGCTCTATTTCTTTGTTTTTCTTTTGCAGCTCTTCTTTTGTTTCGTTTAGGTCTTGTATTAGTAATTTTTGTTTGTAGTATAGTTGCAATGACTTTTGTATGGTGATGAACATGATGATTGAGAATATGATTAATCCAACCCCAAATTTACTAGTAATTTCGAAGTTATAACTAGATAATATTATAATAATAAATAATATAATGACACTTATATTAAAAATTGTTATGCTAAAATATTCATTTTCCAATTTATTTTCTAAAAATAAGAATCCTTTCTTAAATCTTCTTACTTTACAAAAATTATATACTAAAATCGCATACATAACTACTATAACTATCAAACCTATATAGTTACTTTTTATTTTTAGAATAGCAGATGGAATAAAGCTTATCGATATTGCGCCAAAATACAAAATATAATTGATACTTAATGAAATTATTAAAATTAGTATTGAATACTCAGCATTGCTTTTGGTAAATTTTGAAAAGATTAGTGATAGTAATAATATCTGACAAATCGTTGCATAAAAAAATCCTGCAAAAAATTTTACTATCTGATATATTATTGTAGTTGTAATAATAAATACAAGAATTAATAGCATTTTAGCTTTTCCATCTATTGTTTTGTTTGAAATTTTTAACGCCATATAATATGTAAAAATACTAATAAAACATGTTCTTAATATATCAACTATAACATTTATTTCTTCTATTTCCATTACAAAACTCATATCATTTAAACTCCTCCATTCAAAAATTATTATATATAAAAGTAAAAAGATAATCAATATATGCATATAAAATATACTTATATCGTTATCTTTTTATCTTTATTAGTATTTATTATCCTATCCAGTGACTAACCCACATCCAGAAAGCTTCATACCATTCCTTCATTTTAATATCACCACCTTTTCCTTAGCGTTCATCTCCTGTTGTCAACAAAAAAATACCACCTATTCCTTACGAATAAGCGGTATCCGGTGATAGAAAAAAATGGCGAAAAATGAAAAAATCTAGTATAAAAACTAGATTTTCTTCTTTATTTTATCTACATAGTAATAAACGAATTCCATAGGTGTTGGTATTCCTGTTTCGTAATTGATTTTTGCTGTATAATGAGTCATTAAGTCATCTATTGATGAAACTCGCCATGCATGTATGATTGCATTTTGTATTCCGTTTGTAATTGTATTGCCTGATTTTTTATAAACTTTTGTTAAATGCTGAATGACATTCACTTTACTATTTTCGTTTTGTATCAAATATAATATTGCATCATGGATATATTGTCTTCCTTTTAGTTTAGGTGTTACTCCTATTAAGTCTAATTCATGATATATACAGTCTGATATTTTGTTTTCATTTTCTTTTAACTCTTCTTTCAATGTCTCAACTGTGTGTTTTGGCCCTAATTCTCTTAGATTGAGAAATTTATTCAATACGTAATCGCATGAATAATTTGGATGATCCTTATATAATATAAGATCAACCCCATTTCTATGAAGAATTTCATATGTTCTTTTTGAATTTACGTGTGTGGTTACTATGATGATTGGTTGGTAATTTAAATTCATTTTTCTTAAGTTTGATAAGAATTCTAGGGAATCTGTATTGCCTGTTGTGCTATTATTTAGTTCCAAATCTAATACTATTCCTTCTGGACGCTTTAATTTTACATTTCTTAGACCTTCTATATCTGAATCTGTTAGTGCAACTAATTCTACATCTTTTCTACTTTTGATACAATTAACAAAATTATTGCAATCGTCAATGTCATCCTCTATGATTAAAATTTTCATAGGTTTGGATTCCATATCATTCCTCCTTTTTATTCTTATTACTCATAATATACCATAAAATCTCACAAAGTACCATATTAGCACAGATTTTTTTTCTATATATTTGTTGTTTTTATATTCTATAATTAAGGAAAAAAATGAGGAGGGTGTCGTTTTACTATGAATTATAAAATGGAAGAAATAGAATTAGAAAAACTTGAACAAATTGAAAGAGGTAAAAGAATTAAAAATATTAGAGAAAATGAATTGCATATGAATAAAACTCAATTAGCTAAAGAAATCGGTGTTTCTAGTCAATTTCTAGGATTAGTAGAAGAAGGAAGAGGAAATTTAGTTTATCGTAGTATTAAAAGGTTAAGAAATTTAAGCGGTCATTCTTCTGATTATATTTTATATGGTCTTGATGATGCCGTAATAGAAAAGACTAAGCAATACTTAGACAAGTACACTGAAGCAGAAATTATTAAATTTATTAAAATAATTAAGGATATTACTTTTTTTATGAAAAATAATTAAAGTTTTATATTGTTTTGAATATATTATATTGACTTCTTATTTCACTTTTAGTAAAATATTTCATATATAGTATTAATAAATGAACTAAGAGGTGAAATAATATATGATCTCAACTCACTTAATTTATTTAGCCACTTTATCAAAAGAAGAAAAAATCAGTCAAATATTTATTACTTTATTATTCTTTCTAATTTTGATAGCTATTAGTGGACTTTTTAACTTTTTAAAATTAAAGTTTATGGATGAAAACAAAAAATCTTTATTTCAATCTTTCTTAAAAAGAATTTGATTTTATAAAAAATCCTATCCTAGATTATCTCTCTAGAATAGGATTTTACCTTTATAAAACTTTTTAGCCTTTATTAAAATATTCCTTCCACTCATTTTCCTTAAAACCTATCAATACAGTATCTTTTAAAATTAATAATGGTCTCTTTATAAGCATTCCATCACTAGCTAGCAATTGAATTTTCTCACTATCTTCCATGTTAGGAATCTTTTCTTTTAGATTTAATTCTTTATATTTTAATCCACTTGTGTTAAAGAATTTTTTTATCTCTTTTCCACTTAATTTAATCCACTTTTCTAATTCTTCTACAGTTGGTGTTTCTTCTACAATATGTCTATCTTCAAAATTTATGTTATTGGTTTCTAACCATTTTTTTGCTTTTTTACAGGTAGAACATTTTGGATATTCTATAAATAAATTTTCCATTTTTTCACCTCTTCATTATAATTTTTCTATGTATTGTATACATCAAAATTATCCTTCATATCACTAATTTCCTTTAAAAACTTCCATTGATTTCTTACTACTTCTGCTGCTTTCTTTTTTATTAATTCATATTTGTTTTTATCTTGGTAAATTGGAATTTTAATTTCTTTCCATCTATCTGCAATATTAGGTAAAGTTGTATCAATAAATATTTTGTTGTTTGATTGTTCAGCAGTTAATTTATGAGATAATGCATACATTAAGTACTCTGGAGTTATTCCATATTTATTCTTTTTATCAATAATTCTTAATACTAATATCTCTCGCGTTAAAATAACCTTTAAATCATATGGCGATACCATAGCCACACTACCAATTCTATAACTACCTCTTCTAACATATAAAATGTCCTTTTTTTGTAGTTGTTTTACTTCTTTGTACAAACGTTTATATTCAGTTTCTGGAATCAATGCTGTTGGATCTTTATATATTTGCCAATTAACAATATCTTTAACTCTTATATATGGTATATCTCCTGTACCTTTGAATTCTGAAGCCGGAGAGCCATTACCATCAAAGTATTTTATTACACCTTCGTCTATTAATTGCTTCATAGATACTAGCTTTATATTTTCTTCTTCTGCTTTTTTCTCTATTTGTTTTATCTTAGAATTCCAATAATATCTTGGAACTAAAATTCCAGTTTCTTTTAATAAATCTGCATCTACTTCAAAGGTGTACTTTTCCTCGTATTTTTCTCCTCTATTTTTAGCATTCATTTCCTTAATAATCGCTTCAGTATCATCTAATATTTCGTTTGTTCTTATTCCTTTTTCTTTATCAATTTTATATAAAGGCTTTCCATTATGGTCATGACCAATATATTCAGCAACTGCCATATTAATTTTCTTTTGTTGCTTAACATTTTTTTGAATTACTATTGCAATACATTTTGCATTATTATGAGGTCTAAATGTATTATGTGGTAAATCTATAATCCAAATTATATTATGTTTAAAAATAAATTCACGAACTGCTTTTTGATTAGGTGCATGGAAATAAGTTTCAGGTAATATAATTCCTAACTTTCCTCCATCTCTTAAGAATTGTAAGTTTCTTTCTAAAAATAGTGTAGAAACATTTCCTTCATCTAAAAGTTTTACTCTACCTTTACTATCTACTTTTTTTGCTAATTCATATTGAACTAGTTTTGAACTTCCAGTTACTTTTATATCTTTTCCAAAAGGAGGATTACTAAATGAAACTGAAAACGAGTCCAATTTCACATTTTGTTGTGTCATTTGCTTCCAATTAGTAGGTACCTCTAAACTGTCTTCGCAAAAAATTCCTCCCTTTCCATCTCCTAGAATCGCCATATATGATTTTCCTAATTTAGTTAAAAAACTATCTTTTTCAATTCCTCTAATATTTTTTATTCCTACTGTCTTTTTCTCTTCTGCAATAGCACTCTCACTCCAACCGTATTCTTTACCTTCTTCTTCAATTTAATCCCATAAATGCTTTAATGCCTCTACTAGAAATCCACAACTTCCACAACTTGGATCTATAATAATATCATCTAATCCCGGATCAATTGCTGCCACTAATGTTTTTACAACATTTTTAGGTGTAAAAAATTGACCTTGTTCTCCTTTTAAAGAATCTCCTATAAACACTTCAAATGCATCTGAAATTGTGTCTCTGTCTGTGTCTATCAAGCAGAAATTTTGTATTTTTCCTATTATATATCTTAATGTATGTCCATCAAAATCAATATAATCACTTTTATCTAATACGTCCCTATATTTATTCTTTACTCCTAAAAATAAACGATCAATTCTTTCCTTTATTTCTTTGTCTGTATCTGCTTCTGCAGCTCTGAAGGTTACCATATCATCCATTCTCGTAAATCGTTCATCATATATTTTACATAAGATTAAGTGTATCATTTCTTTAGCTATAACTTCATCTCTGTTTACTCCTACACTATTTCCTACAATATATCATATCCTCTTAATTCACTAAAAATATCCTTTAAATTGTGTGTCCCTCTTAAGTCCCTTCTTTTATATAACCCTATTTCCTCTAATTTTTGCATATATTTAGGGAATGCTGGTATCTCTCTAAAATGGTTGAACTGCACCTACTTCTTCGGGTGTTGCATTTACTTCAATCCCAGATATATAATCTATTATTTTTTCAGACATTTCTTTTTTCCCCCACAATTGTTATTTTTCTTATATTTTATATCATATTTATCCTTTTTTCTCAACAAATTACTTCTTTCTTCTACAAAAAATTTGAAAATGTTCTAAACAAAGTAGATTGGAATTTAATTACCTCTTATATTATGGTGTAAACTTTTTTAATTATAATTACATGAAATACAATATAAAAACCGGACTTTAAAAATAAAAGTCCGATTTTTGTTAATTTTTTATATCTTGTTTTAGCTACAATTCATCAATAGCTAATTATTAATTTTTTGTTACCTAAATTATCTACTTTTTTTAAATTTCTTGTAACCTAAGTAACCTCCTCCACCTAATAATCCTAATACTAGGATTCCACCTATTGGATTTGAATCTTCTTGATTATTTGCCGTTGTATTACTAGTTGCATTGTTTTGAGTTGTTGCTAATGTTTTTATTACAGTATTGTTTTCTGTTTTTGGCTCTTCTTTTATATTTATTTTTATTGTGCTTGTTTTTCCATTAGAACTAGTTGCTGTTATCTCTACAATACCAGCTTTCTTTGCAACAACCATTCCTGTACTACTTACTGTTGCAACACTTTCATCATTTGATTTCCATGTTATATTTTTATTGGTTGCATTACTAGGTGTTATTGTAGCTGTTAGTGTTTTACTTTCTCCCGCTTCAAGATTCTCTATATTTTCATTTATTTTTACTTCTGTTACATCAATAGTTGATGGCGTTGTAGTTGCTGTGCTTGAAGATGAAGAACTTGATGTACTACTTCCCCCAGATGACGAGCTAGATGTGCTGCTTCTTCCTGATGATGAATTCGATGAATATGGGCAAACTCCATTAGTATGTAAATGTGCTGGATGTCCTCCGCAATGATAATGATAACTTCCTAACCCACTTTTATTTTTATTGTCTTTGTGACCTCCATTTGCATCTGTTCGTCCTGAATGAGCAAATCCATCAATTCCTATTGATATTACACTAATAGCAATTAATAAAGTTGCTATTAGCTTCTCCTTACTTTTATTCATTTATATCCCCCTTAATTATCTTACCAGCTCTTTATTGCAAAGTTTGTCGAATATTGTCGACAAGTTGTATTTTTCGACATTTCTCTTGGTTTATGTTTGTTTGCCCTCCGTTGTTTTTTGCTTGTGTGCTGGTTTTGATTTCTGGTTTAAGTGTGAGATTGACCTTCGGGTTATGAGCGAGGTTTGACCAGTTTTTGTAGTTTTGTGAAAATTAGAGTTTTTGTTGGTATTTCAGTATTTACAAGAGTTTCGGTTTATAGAACATTTGTGCATTTTTAGGGCATTTTTTGAGAAGATTTTACCCAATTTTTACCCAATTCATATAGTACGTCTGTTCTAGTATTTTAGGCTCTTGTAAAGGATATTTTATTAATAAAAATTTTAGTTTTGGAGGATTTAGATTATGAATAATTTTAGAGAAGTTAATGATGATATTTTGAAAGATTGGTTAAGCTTTAGAGAGGAAATGGTTTTAGGCACACTTACTAAAGAAGATAGAAAATATTATATTTATTTTGATGAGATTGCTGAAAATATTTTAAAGAATGTTCCTAAGCAGAATCAAAAGTATGTTAAGAATCAGTTAGATAGACTTGATAAGAATTTTATGGATTATATTTGTTATTGGAATGAGAAGTATTATAGGAATGGTTTTTGTGATG
>CALYAH010000049.1 GCA_944393455.1 uncultured Clostridia bacterium | reverse complement strand
TTATGCTTTGCTTTTTGTATGATATCAATAATCAAACTATAGGCATCATAGATTTGTCCTTCAAAAAATATTTTTTCTTTAAATTCTGTTTTTTCCTCTTTTTGTAATTCATTAAATACGATATCGATTTTTTTATCATGTTCTAACATTTTATATTCTATTTTTGTTAATCTTTCAAATACTTGTGCATTATTTGTAATAAATTTTCTCATTTCTATAAAGGCTCTTATAATATTAATACTAACTTGTATTGCTATATCATTCTTTAGAACTCCTGCTAACATAGATATTCCTTGTTCTGTATAAACATATGGTAAATACCTTCTTCTACCATAATTTTCTTTGTTTAAACTTGAGGTTCCAAATTGGAACCTCAAGTTTTCCACTTCTTTCTCTGTTAATTGAAAACAAAAATTTTCTGGAAATCTTTCTTTATTCCTTCTTACAGCTAAATTGATATATTTTGTTTCATAATGATATAACATAGCTACATCACTATCTAACATTACTTGTTTTCCTCTATTTGTTATTTGTTCATACTTTGATCAATTTTTAGTCATGTATGCACATGCACTTAGAATTAAGTTATAAATTGCAAAATCACTGGGTTCTATCATTTTGCTAATTTCAGCAAAATGATTTCACTTAATTATCTACAAACTCAAATCTATCCTCTAAAACATTTACAGAATCTCCTCCTACAAAAACTTTAAAATCTCCTGGTTCTACTACATATTCCAATTTATCATTCCAGAATTTTAACATATGCATATCTATATCAAAATGTATATATTTTATTTCACGAGGCTTAAAATATTCTTTTTTAAATGCTTTTAATTCTTTTACTGGTCTTACCACACTTCCATATAAATCTTGTATATATAATTGTATGACTTCATAACCTGCATAATCACTTTGATTTTCTAGTTTTACAGTTGCAGTAATCATTTCGTCTCTATTGACTTTATGTTTACTTAGATATAACTCTGTATATTTAAAATCACAATATGACAACCCATATCCGAATGGATAAAAACTTCCTGTTGGAATATCTTGGTATCTTGATACATATCGAAGGTTGTTATGGTGTGGTCTCCCTGTATTGTAATGGTTATAATATACTGGACATTGTCCTACATTTTGTGGAAAACTCATGGTTAATTTTCCTGATGGATTTTCTTCTCCTAATATCATTTCTACAATCGCTTTTGCTCCTGTTGTTCCTGGAAACCATACTTCTAAAATAGCATCTAATTTTTCTTCTATTGTATTTAATTCGATTGGTCTACCATTAAATAAAATTAACACCATTGGTTTTGATAATGTATTTAATTCATTAATTAATTGTATTTGATTTTCTGGTAAAGAAATATTAGAACGTGAGCATGCTTCTCCACTTTGTTTATAATGCTCTCCTAATGCTAAAAGAATAACATCTGCATTTTGGGCAATTTGTTTTGCTAAAGTAATCATGTCTTGTTCTTTTTTAATTTCATTTTCTACATGTACTATAGGTAATCCATCTGCTGATAATATTTTATTAATTTCTTCTTGTCTTAAAATTTCGCACCCTTTTGCATACAATACCTGATTTCCCATTTTTTCTTTAAATACATCTAAGATGGTACCATTTTTCGTTCTATCCGAAAACATAGACCATGAACCAGTAATTCCGATATTATCTATATATGGTCCAATTAGAGCAATTTTTTTATTCTTTTTTAATGGTAACACATGATTCTTATTTTTTAATAAGACAAATGTTTCTTGCGTTAATTTTTTTGCTCTTTTTAAATTAGTTAAATTCATTAAATATGTCTTTTCTCTTTTTTTATTTATATTTCCATAAGGATTTTCAAATAATCCTAATTTATTTTTTAAGGTTAATATTCTTAAAACACTTTCATTTACTTTGTTTTCTATTTCTGGACTTTCTAAACATAAGTCTTTTAAATGATTTGCATATATTCCAGACATCATATCAATATCAACACCTGCATTAATAGCATTTTTTGCTGCTTCTTTTTCGTTTGCAGAATATCCATGTACGATTGTTTCTTCAATAGCACCATAGTCTGAAATAATAATTCCTTTAAATCCTAATTCTTTCCTAATTATCTCTTGAATTAGCCATTGATTTACTGTAGAAGGAATTCCATTTAATATATTAAATGATGTCATTAACATTTCTGCGCCTGCCTCTATTGCTGCTTTATATGCCGGTAGATAGTATTGTCTGAATTCTCTTTCTGACATATCTACTGTGTTATAATCTCTTCCAGCTTCTACCGCTCCATAAGCCGCTATATGTTTCACACAAGATGCTATTTTTCCTATTTCTGAAAGATTTTTTCCTTGATATGCTTTTACCATTGTTTTGGCATAAATTTCTCCTAGAAGAGGATCTTCTCCTCCAATAGATTCCATGACTCTTCCCCATCTAGCATCTCTTGATAAGTCGACCATTGGTGAAAAATTCACATTAGCACCTGCTATACTAGATTCCATGCTAGATATTTCTGTCATCTCTTTTATGGTTTTGGTACTCCATGAACACCCTTGTGCAATTGGTATAGGAAATGCAATCTTATATCCATTAATAATATCATCCATAAATAAAAGAGGTATTTTTAATCTACTTTTATCATTTGACCTATTTTTTCATCTATTGTCATTTCATTTAATAATTCTATTATTTCTTTATGCTTCATAAAATCACCTTTGTATAAAATTTTCATATATAACAAACATCTATACATAAAACTCTTTTATGTCTTTATGTATGTTTTTCTTGTTAATATTTAACATCTCTAATCCTTTTTGTACATATTCATTTTTCATAAACTGCTTCCATAGTAATTGAGATAGATAATTTTCTATCATCATCATAGATATCCCTTTATCAATTCCAATAACTTCTTTTGAATACCATTGTCCATTTTCTAAATTATATCCATCTATAAATCCATATTTTCCCCATAATTTTGGATAATGGTTATAAAAATTCTCTAATGCTTTTATACTTAATTCTGGGGTAAATACAATAGAACCTGCTGCACCACATGGACTAATTGTTCCGTCATTTTGTTTATCAACATCTGCTAAAGCCGGCATTGCTCCATATCCTCCAGAATATCCATTAGGTCCGACACATGCAGTTAATCCCCATGAATTTTCACCAAATGTTTTAAATCTATCTTTATTTTTAATACAATATGTTCTATTAGCTATGGTTGCTTTTTTTGAATTTTCAAACCAATCAATCCCATTTTCATCTTTTCTATCTCGAAAATCTATCCAAGCATGAGAAAATTGATAGGTAAATAATGTTCCACAATATGTATAAATAATATTCTCTATTCCTTCATATGTACATGTTTCTTTTTTCATATCATCATACATTGTTTTGGGAATTGGATATGTTGGAGAAGCCACACCTAAAACATATAACATTAGTTGTTCAGCATACATATCCCAATGTCCCCAAAATCCTGTTTCTGGTTTATATCCCATATAAAAATAATTACTTTCTTTATTTCGATACCATTGCCAATTAATTCTCTTATACAATTCTTCTGCTTTTTGCTTTATTTTTCCTTGAAAAAATTCTCCTGCTAATATTGCTCCACATATAAAGATAGCTGTATCAATAATGGATATTTCACAATTCCATTCTCTTTTTCCTGTATGGATATTTACAAAATGATAATAAAATCCATTTTTTCCTTCTACATAATTTAAAAATGTATCTAACGTTTTACTTGCCCTTCTATAAGCTTCTGGATAAGAAATCCAATTTCTGTGAGTACCAATTACTAAAGCTGCTAATCCGTATCCAACAGATGCAATACTTGCAATTTCATCTGCATACATATCCTTATCTTTTATTAACCCATATCCTCTACTTTTTAAGTCTACATTTGTTTCTTTTATGAAAAAGCGATAACTTGCTTTTAACTCTTTTAACAATAATGTATCTCCATATTTCTTTAGTAGTCTCATATATATTTCACCTCTAATATTATCTTAGCATGTCTTTTTAGTTTTTCCTATGGGAATTTTTACCGGACTTTAAAAAATATTTTAGAGGTCACAAGTTGTGACCTCTATATATTCTCTTTTTCCATAATAAATATTTGAAAAGGCAGCTTAATCCCTTTTATTTTCTGGGTTAAGCTGCCTTCACAGATAACTATTAAAAAATATCCCTTATAATTCCATCTGGATAGATTAACAATGTAACCTCATCGCCTATCTTTTTATTTGCCCATTCCTTAAGGTATTTAGAAGATAGTTTGTCAAACTTCTTTAAGAAAACTCTATCATTTTCTAAAAAGAATTCTAATTTCACATATCTCTCATTTTCTTTTTTTACAGAAATAGATTTTATTTCTGTGTCTAAATACTCTGCTTCAACCTCCTGTTTTTCCATATTTGTCTTTCCAGACAAAAATCTTTTTAATCTTTCTAAAGCCTTCATAATTTTTACTCCCTTCGATGTCGTGTTTTATTGTATTAGATATTTTTTCTAGTTATGTTTTCATTGTTTCTCCTTTCTTTCATTTGAATTTGGATACTTTACTACCATATCGTATTTACTAGCAACATCCAATATTTTAACATAATTTTATAGATTTTTCAAATGGACTACGAAAAGAAGCCATTGGCTTCTTTTCTTTTTAATGTAAGTAATCTACCGGCTATGCCGGTAGTAACATAAGCTTTAGCTTTGTAGCAAAGCAACTCCTTTCATGCTATAATATCAATATGTTTCGACGCATAATTGATAAAATAAATGAAAGGAGTTGCGTATCATGAATAGTATATTCAGCAAAAAAACTAAAGAAGAAAGCACTACATATGATACAATGTCAAGTTTATCACATACAAAGTGGAATTGCAAATATCATATAGTGTTCACACCCAAATATAGGAGAAAAATTTTCTATGGGCAGAAAAGATTAGAAATAGGAAAAATATTGAGAGATATTTCAGATTGGCAGGAAGTGAAAATTATAGAGGCTGAAGTTTGCCCGGACCATGTGCATATGTTTGTAGAGATACCACCAAAATTATCAGTGTCAAAATATATGGGAATATTAAAGGGCAAAAGCAGCCTCATAATTTTCCAGAGGTGGTCAAATTTGAAATACAAATTTGGCCAACGAAGTTTTTGGTGCCGTGGCTACTATGTAGACACGGTAGGTAAAAATGCAAAAAGGATAGCAGAATATGTGAGAAACCAATTACAAGAGGATATGATGTGTGATCAAATATCGATAAAAGAATATAAAGACCCGTTTAACGGGTAACGAGAAACGCATGCGTCGGAACAGCTATGAGCCTTGAGGCTTTGCTTGTAACATAGCCTTTTAGGCGTTATGAGTAAAAAGCCCCCGGCTTAGCCGGGGGATAATTACTTATACTACATATTTTAGAATTGCCTTTTTTTGTAATGGAACTGCACCTAGATATACAGCTAATAAACCAATTTCTAAAACAGCTAAATAAGTATATAGTTTTGTTTTTGTTTCATTGATTATGTTTTCTTTTTCGGATTCATACTGAGCAATTTCATCGTCATCATATAAATATTGCATATAAGTTTCTGACATCATTATTCCTACATCTGAATTTATTGCATCTTCTATTGTTTCATTGACTTGTGCAAAATTCATTATTGCAGTTATTAAACAAACTATAACAGTAAAAATTGTAAGGTTTCTCATAACTATTTTTACATCATTTACTTCTATTAATCTTTTTCTAAAAGTAGTAGCAATACTACATCTCCAAACACAAAATACTGCTATTCCTTGAAGAATAATAGCTATAATAGCTTTTAATATTAATGAATCTGCTGAGGTACCATTGGTTATTGCTGAATATATAAAACGATATAATATGCTAAATACTATTCCATAAAGGAGAAATCCAGCTATTAACTCACCTGTTATTGTTCTAACTGTTGCTACTTGTTTGTTTTCCAATTTATTCACCCCCATTTTTATATAGATAAAATACATCATTATCTATTAATATATTGTCATATTATCATATTATACTTTTTTAGACAATATTTTTAAAAAATTAATTTGAAATGTTTCACATAATAGAAGTTGGCAAGAAAACTAGTATTGACAGAAGGTTTTGAAACTCATATAATAGAAATATCAAGAATTAATGAGATAGAAGGGCAAGAAAAATAATAGGACAAAAAGGAGAAAAAGTAAAAAATTATGGATATTCATAAAATAGAAAAAGCAATTACAGAAAAATCAAAAATAGGAAGAAAAATAGAATATTATAAAGAAATAGGTTCAACTCATACATATGCAAAAGAAATTGGAGAAAAACCAGAAAGTAACGGAAAAATTTTAATAGCAGAAGTACAAACAGCGGGAATAGGAACACAAGGAAGAAAGTGGTATACTGGAGAAGGAAAGAATATAGCAATGACTATTATTTTACATCCTGAATGTAAAGCAAATGAATTAGAAGGATTAACAATAAGAATTGCAGAATGTATAAAAAACGCGATATATGAATTATATGGATATGAGCTAAAAATAAAAAAGCCAAATGACCTAATATTAAATAACAAAAAAATATGTGGTATTTTAACAGAAATACATACAATGGGAGAAAAAGTAAATTTTTTATTAATTAGCTTTGGATTTAATGTAAACGAAGATGAATTTTCCGAGGAAACAAAAGAAATAGCAACATCTTTAAAAAGAGAATTTGGAAAAGAATATCAAAGAGAAGAGATTATAATAAAGATAATAGAAAAATTAGAAGAAATAGAGATATAAAGTTCTATTTCTTTTTTTATATTAATATAAATAAGGTAGAAAGAATAGAAGATATAGTACTATATCTGAAAGGAAGGAAAAATGGAAAATACAAAAAATATATTAAAAGGAGCTGGAATAGCACTTATTTCAACTGTTATCCTATTACTAATTTTTTCTATAATATTGACATACACGAACGTAAACGAAAATACAATAGCGCCAGTAATTATTATTGTTACTGCAATTAGTATATTAGTAGGAAGTTCAATAGGGAATATAAAAATAAAAAAGAATGGAATAATAAATGGAGGATTAATTGGAGGAACATATATATTAACTTTATATATAATTTCAAGTATATTAAACTGGAAATTTGGATTAAATATGCAAAGTTTAATTATGATTGTAGTAGGAATAGTTTTTGGCATACTAGGAGGAATCATAGGTGTAAATAAAAAATGAGACAATGGGGACAGAGCGAATCTGTCTCATTTTTTTGTCGAATTTTGCGATGAAAAGTTGCCAAAAAATCAAAAAAAATATTGACAATTCCATTATTTGACATTATAATTTAATTACATTTTCATATTTAATCTATAATTTTTAAAAAATTAAAATTCGTTTTAGAGTTTTTAAATCATTATTTTTATAATATCTAAAATTAAAAATCAAAATGAAATCCCAAATTTAAAAATAGTATAAAAGGAGGAATGCGATTGTCAAAAAAGAAAAAAATTATAATGGCTGTGGCTGTTTTAGCTATTGTTGTATTAGCTTTTATAGGAGGACAAGCATATGCTAAATATATTACAGAAGTAAAAGGAGAAGGTGTTGCAGAAGTAGCAACATGGAGTTTTAAAGTAAATGGACAAAGGGAACAAGTGCAAACAATTAATTTGGCATCTACATGTAATGATGAAACACTAGTCGATAATAAAATAGCCCCTGGTACTAGTGGTAGTTTTAATATCATTGTAGATGGTACAGATTCTGACGTAGGCATTAATTATAATATAGCATTTGAAGATGAAGCAAATAAGCCAGCCAATCTTAAATTTATATATGAAGATGTAGAGTATAATTCTATACAAGAATTAGAAAATGATTTATCAGGAACGATAAATGCAAATGATGAAGACAAAACAAGAACTTTAAATGTAGGATGGGAATGGAAATATGAGACCGGGTCAAATGAAACAGAAATTGCAAGCAATGACTTAGTAGATACTCAAAATGCAGAAGCTATTCAAAATTATACATTTAATGTAAGCGTTACAGGAACACAAGTAGAACCAACAAAATAGGAACACAAAAGTATAAAATAAAAATTATAGAGAATTGAAAATGGAATATTTACCTTTATACACAAGTGGGAAAAGCAAAATGTTAAATTTTAATTTTCCCACTTAAAAGTATAAATAGGAGGGAGAAGAATGAAAGACAAGATAAAACAGAGAAAGAGAGAAATAACACTTATTATAATTATTAGTATGGTAATTATTTTCTTTTTTTCAGGATTTAGTATGGGAAAAGAATTTAGTAAAATAAATATTGATACAAAAACCAAAATTGCTAAACCAATTTTAGAGGTGGAAAACAATCCAATAATTGACATAAAAAGAACAGAAGAAAAAGCTTATTATGATTTTGTAGTAAAAAATTATGACGAAGCAGGAAATATTACAGAAGTAGATTTAGAATATGATATAGAAATATTATCTAATATAAATGAAAACATTTTTTTAAAAATTTATAAAGAAGAAAGAGAAATTGATTTTGAAAATAATAAGACAGAACGATTTTTACTTTCAAAAGAAGAAAAACAAGAGCATCATTATAAAATAGAAATTATGTGTAGTAAAAAAGATGTACAAGAGATTATTCAAGACATACAAATCAAAGTGCACTCAGAACAAAAAAAGGTTTAAGGAGGCACGATGAAGCGAAGAAAAGAAACAAAAATAATTGTGAGTTTAATTCTAATTTTTATTATTATTTTAATGTCACTTTTTTTAATTACTAAATCAAAGAATTTCAAATTCCAAGATGATTTAATCTTTTTTAAAATATTCAGTCAATTTAATATGAGTAAAGCAAAAGAAGAAAGCGAAAAAACAAATCAGTATAATATAAAAGTTTCTAAACAAAAAAGAGTTTATCAAGAAATTAATTTAATGCAAACTATAAATACAAAAAATTTAATAAATGAGAAAATAGAACCAGGAACAAATGGAGACTTTGAGATTGTATTAACTTCAAACCAAGATTTGAAATATCAAATAGGATTTATTAGTAAAAATGTAAAACCAAAGAATCTTCAATTTTATATAAGTGAAACAGGGGAAAAGTATAGTACATTAGAAAATTTACAAGAAGAACTAAAAGGAGAAATAATAAAAAATCAAACAATAAAAATTCGAATTTTTTGGGAATGGAAATATGAAGTAGATCCAAAAGAAGATGAGCAAGATACAAAAGATGGAAAAAATATAAAAGAATATAATTTTGAAATTTATACAATCGGGAAATAAAAAATAGGAGGTGTAATAAAAATGAAAAAAAGAATTGTTTTTTTACTTACTTTTTTGAGCATAATAATAATTAGTACAAATATTTATGCAAAATATGTTATAGAATATACTAATACAATTGCTCATATAAAAGTTGATTTAATTCCACCAAAAATTGAACTTATGATGATACAAAATACGAATCAATTATATGAAAACTATGCCAATCAAACACATACAATAACTGCGAAAATAAAAGTAATAGAAAGTAATATTTTAGAAAATTATTTTAATCAAGAAAATATAAAAATTTTAGTAGGAGAAGAAGAAGTTGTACCAGAAGTTTTTGAAATAAGAAAAAGTACAGGAACAAGTAAAATGATTATATATGATGTGAAATTAAATAAAGTATTAGGAGATGGTGTTTTAAAAATAAAAATAAAAGAAGGAACAATAAAAGATATTTCAGATAATATTAATCAAGAAACAATTATAAACACTAATATACAAATTGATAACACAGCGCCAATAATAGGTTTTACACAAGAAGTAGAACAAGATGGAAAAGTGATAGCAAATTTAAAAGCGAATGAGAAAATAAGAACAGTGAAAGGCTGGGAGTTATCGGAAGATAAATTGATTTTATCAAAAGAATTTGCAAGTAATGTATCTTACCCTTTTAAAATCACAGACTTTGCACAAAATGTAGCACAAGTAGATATTAATATAACAAAAGCTACTAATATAGAAATAAAATATGGAGCGTTTAATCAAAAAACAAAATGGTCATTTGGAAATTGTAACTATGAAATAGCAGGAAAGGAAACAGTTTTAGAAAATGGAATTGAAACAGCAGAGATGTTTTCACTTTTAACAGAAGGCGCAATAGAAAAAGATTTTATACAAGTACAAAATTATATACATACCTATTGGGGAGAAGGAATAAAAGGTTCAGGATATAGTTATGAAAATAGATATTATTATGGATATAATCCAGGACCAGATACATATGCTTCTATGGCAACAGGTGATTTAATCTATATAAATAAGAAACATAATTTAGTGATAGGTGGAGACCGGAGTAAATCGTGCAGGAAATAAAGCTTTAGGAGGAGAAGCAATTCCGCAAGAAATAGCTAATCAATATCTTTTTGGAATATCCGGAATTAAAATGAAACTAAAAGATGAATCTTATTATTCAATTGTTTATCAAATATGGGTAAAAAACGTGGGGTGGCAGAAGGTTAGTTCTGATGGAGAAGAAGCGGTATATGCACATGATAAACCAATTGGTGGATATAGAATGGCATTAATTCCAAAAACAGAAAAACAATATATTATTGATTATTGGAATCAAGATGTTGGGACAAATAATAGAAAATAATATAATAAAATAGTTGATATTTTTTCCATTTTAATATAAAATCTAAAAAGACTAAATAGGAGGAGGAGCAAAATGGTTACGTTAGACGATGTCAGAAAAAATGAGGAAGTTGAGGCTTTAATAAAAGGAGCTCAAAAACAACTGGATGGATTAGGCTATACCGAGCATAGCCATAGACATATTTCTATTGTATCAAAAAGAGCAGGAGATATTTTGGAAAAACTAGGATATCCTGAAAGAACGGTAGAATTAACAAGAATAGCAGGCTATTTACATGATATAGGAAATTGTGTAAATCGAACAGACCATGCTCATAGTGGAGCAATTATAGCTTATAATATTTTAAAAGACATGGGAATGCCAGTAGAAGAAAGAACAGAAATTATGATGGCAATAGGAAATCACGATGAGAAAACAGGAACAGCAGTAAGTGATATATCAGCAGCAATTATTCTAGCTGATAAGTCAGATGTTCATAGAGATAGAGTTACCAATAAAAATCTTTCAACATTTGATATTCATGATAGAGTTAATTATGCAGTAACCAATGCGGATTTGAAACTAGATAGTGAAAATAGAAGAATATTATTAGATTTAACAATCGATACAAAGCTATGTCCAGTATTAGACTATTTTGAAATATTTATGGACAGAACAATGATGAGTAAATATGCAGCAAAGTATCTAAAAATATGGTTTGAATTAGTTATAAATGGAACAAAATTATTATAATGGAGGAAATATCATGAAGAAGGTAAAAATATTAACAATTATACTAGCAATTGTATTAGTTACAATGATAGCTTTTGGAGGAGTTTATATCCAAGTTCAAAATAGAATGTCTGACAAAGTAAAAGATTATTCTTATGCAATGGACTTAAAAGGAAGTAGAAATATAAGATTAAAAGTGGATGATTCAACAAACACTATAATAAAAGATTCAGAAGGAAATGAAGTAGAAGAAACAGAAGAATTAACAGATGAACAATTAGCTGAAAAAGGATATACAAAAGAGGAAACACCAGCTAATTCACAAGACATATTAACAGAAGAAAACTATACAAAGTCTAAAAATATAATTGAAAAAAGGTTAAAAAAATTAGGAGTAGATAATTATATTATAAAATTAGATAAACAAACAGGAGACATTGTAATAGAAATTCCAGAAAATGATCAAACAGATTCAGTGGTAAGTAATATAGGTACACCTGGAAATTTTGAAATTATAGATACTGAAACAAAAGAAGTATTAATGGACAACAATGACATAAAATTGTCAAATGTAATGTATGGTTCAGACTCAACTACAGGAACTACATCTTCAGGAACAGCAGTTTATCTAAACATAGAATTTACAAAAGAAGGTGCTAAAAAATTAGAAGATATAAGTAATAAATATGTAAAAACAGAAAGCACAGATAACACAGAAAATACCGAAAATGCAGAAAATACAGAAAATACAGAAAATACTGAAAGCAGTGAAGAAACAGCAACAGAGGAAACAACTGAAAAAACCATAACAATGAAAATAGATGATCAAGAAGTAATGACTACAAGTTTTGATGAAACTATAAAAACAGGAGAAATGCAATTATCAATAGGAAGTAGCACAACAGATAGTAAAACATTACAAAACTATGTAGAACAAGCATCAAGCATGGCAATTGTATTAGATAACGGAGAAATACCAGTAAAATATGAAGTAAGTGAAAATGAATATGTATTATCAGATATTACAAACAATGAATTGAAAATAGTAGTATATGTAATGGCGGTAATAGTTGCTATAGCTTTGATAATTCTTGTAATTAGATATAAAGTATTTGGATTATTAAGCGCAGTTTCATATGTTGGTCTAGCTTCTATATTCGTGCTAGTAATTAGATATGCAAATGTGGTATTATCAATTGAAGGAATATTTGGAATAGCAATTGTATTAATATTAAATTATATATTTATAAATAAATTATTATCAAAATTAAAAGATGAAAAAGTAGACGATAAGACTGTAACAAATAAAACAAAAGAAACATACAAAGAATTCTTTATAAAAATAGTACCAATTTGTATAGCAGTTATAACATTCTGCTTTATCAATTGGAGTCCTATTAGTAGCTTTGGTATGGTAATGTTTTGGGGAATCGCATTAATTGCATTGTATAACTTTATAGTAACAAATAGTATCTTAAAAATAAAAGCTAGTAAATAGGAGGTAGATATAGTGATGAAAAATATAACAAAAAAACAAAAAATAGTATTTGCAATCATTGCACTTATCATAATAGTAGGAGCAGTTATAACATTAACAATAGGATTAAACTTTGACTTAAGATATGAAGAAACTAAAAGAGTAGAATTATATTTAGGAAAAGATTTTGAAGTTTCAGACATAAAAGAAATTACAAATGAAACTATTCCAGATCAATCTGTAATAATTCAAAAAGTAGAAGTTTTTGAAGATTCAGTTAGAATTATAGCAAAAGAGATTACAGAAGAACAAAAACAAAATTTAGTAAATAAAATAAATGAGAAATATGAAACAGAAATAGAAGCAGATAGTACAGAAATTGTTACAATTCCACATACAAGAGGAAGAGATATAGTAAAACCATATATCATACCTTTTACAATAGCAACAATTATAACTTTAGTATATATGGCTGTAAGATATAAAAAACTAGGAATAGCAAAGACTGTATTAAAAACAGTAATTGTTTCAATAATAGCACAAGCTCTATTACTAAGTGTTATTGCTATTACAAGGATACCAATTGGAAGATTAACTATACCTATGGTCATTGCAGTATATTTATTAACACTAATTGGAATGACTACCAAATTTGAAAAAGAATTAGGAATAAAAAAAGAAAAAGAAAATAAAAATAAAAAATAGAAAAGACAAAAATTTCGTAGAGTTCTAAACTTTACGAAATTTTTATTAATTTTAAATATAAATTTTAATTAAGGCTGAACAGTAACTTATGAATAAATATAAAAATGAATTTTTTATGAAAAAGCTATACAAAATTGAAAAAGTAATGATATAATAAGACCCAAAGGTACAATAGGATAAAAAATGGAGGAAGATATGGGAAATATAGTTTTATTAGATGAATTAACAATAAATAAAATAGCCGCAGGCGAAGTTATAGAAAGACCAGCGTCTGTTATAAAAGAAATGGTAGAAAACTCAATAGATGCAGGAGCAACTAATATAACAGTTGAAATCAAAAATGGAGGGATTTCATACATAAAAGTAACAGACAATGGAAAAGGAATTGCACAGGATGATTTAGAAATAGCTTTTGAAAGACATGCAACCAGTAAAATAAGGTCAGCAGATGACTTGGACACAGTAACATCAATGGGATTTAGAGGGGAAGCATTAGCTAGTATTGCAGCAATTAGTAATGTAGAATTAATATCTAAAACAGAAAGTCAACAAATAGGATATAGAGTTGTAGTGGAAGCTGGGAATGTTTTAGAAAAGGAAGAAACTGGTTGTAGAACAGGAACAACTATTACTGTAAGAAATTTATTTTTTAATACACCTGTAAGATATAAATTCTTGAAAAAAGATTATACAGAATCAGGATATATAGAAGATGTTATTACTAGAATTGCATTAGTAAATCCTAATATTGCAATCAAATTAATAAATACAGGAAAAACAGTTATTCAAACAAATGGTAGTGGAGATTTAAAAAGTGTTATTTATAGTATTTATGGAAAAGATGTTGCAAATAGTATTATGGAAGTTTCTTATAAATATGAAGATATAAATATTACAGGAGTAATTGGAAAACCAGAAATTTCAAGGTCAAATCGTTCTAATCAATTATTTTTTGTTAACAAAAGATATATAAAAGATAAAACATTAACAGCAGCAACAGAACAAGCATATAAAGGGCTGATTCCGATAGGAAAATTTGGATTTGTAGTTTTAAATATAGAAATGAACCCAGCCAAAGTAGATGTTAATGTACATCCAGCTAAATTAGAAGTTCGCTTCCAAGAGGAAAATAAGATTTTTCAAGCAATATATCATGCTATAAAAGACACATTGCTAAAAGGTGAGCTTGTTGCTAACACAGAAAAAACTGTGGAAACAGCAAATATGATGGATAGAAGAGCAGAAAGTTTTGAAGAAAGATTAAAAAACTTAAAAGAATCTAAAAAAGAAAGTCAAGGAGGACTATTTTCTTTTAGAAAGCAAAATGAAAAACAAATTGAGAACTATACTGATGAAGAAAGTAAAATTAAAACTAACATTTTAGAAGATGTGTATAATAGTAAAAAAACAGTAGAAAATGAACAAGCAAACGAAATGCAGGGAACGACAGGAGAGCCAATTGACACCTCTGATGTTTTAGAACAATTAAAACAAATGAAAGCTAAACTTGAAAATGAATTAAAAGAAAAAAATATAACACCAATAACATTAAAAGAGCCAGAAGAGGCATATCATCTTGAAAAACAAGAGAAAGAAGACATAAAAGAAGAAAAGGAAGAAGAGAAAGAAAAAGAACCAGTAGAAGATACTCATTCTGTAATTGAAAAAATAGAAAATACAGAAGTACAAGAAGAATTTAAACAGATAAAAGAAAAAATGGAGGAATTAAATAATAATCCACAAGTAGTTTCAGAAGATTTTAACGAAATGTATGCAAAAATGTTTGGTAAAGCACCAATACAAGAAAAAGAGGAAAAAACTGCTGAAGAAAATAAAATAAGCGCAGTAGATATTATAAAAGATAATATATCTGTTTTCGAAACACAAGAAGAATTTAAAAAACCAATTTATAAATTTATAGGAATTGTATTTAAAACTTATATTATATTAGAAATAGATAATGAAATGTATATATTAGATCAACATGCAGCACATGAAAGAATTATGTATGAAAAAGTCAAGAAAAATTATTACAGTGATACGGCAAAAGATTCGCAAATGTTATTATTACCAGATGTTATTACATTAACACATAAAGAGATGGATATTGCAAAAGACAATATGAAAATGTTTGAGCAAGCAGGATTTACTCTAGAAGAGTTTGGAGAAAATACAATAAAACTAACTGGAGTACCAACAGTATGCATTGATTTAGATACCAAAGAATTATTTTTAGAGACATTAGATGAAATCAATACAGTGGCAAGAACAGCAAAACAAGAAAAGGAAGAGAAATTTATAGCAACTGTGGCTTGTAAAGCAGCTGTAAAAGCAAATATGGCACTGACAACAGAAGAAGTAGAAAATTTAATGGATCAATTATTGAGATTACCAAATCCGTTTACATGCCCACATGGAAGACCAACAGTAATAAAAATGACAAAGTATGATATAGAAAGAAAATTTGCAAGAAAATAGAAGGAGAAAAAATGAACATATTTATCATATTTATAACAATTGCAGTATATGCATTATTAATTGCCTGGACATGGCATAACTTAGGTGGAATAGAAAAATCAAAAAAAGTAATGATAATTGCAATTGGGGTGCTTGTTATATATCTTCTTACACTTTTTATATTTAATATATCAAAACAAGAAATACAATATGATAACGAAGAACTTAGTACAGGAATAAAAAATATGCTTGTAAGTGTTTTTACAGGAGTAAATGGAATAATAGTATTACCGTTATTAGCAAGATTAATAGACAAAATAAATGAAGATGACATTGAAAAACAAAGTTTCTTAATAAGAATATTTGGAATAATAGTTGTTTTTATTATTTGTTTAGTTATAGAATGTGGATATATGAAAAGCACACAACAAGGAATTTTAAAAATTAGAGAAATGACTAATCAGGGAGAGGTCCAAATGGATGCTAATACTGATTAATGAAAAATAAAAAGGATGATAGAAATGCAAAAAGAAAAAGTAATAGTAATATGTGGTCCAACAGCATCAGGGAAAACAGCATTATCAATAGAACTTGCTAAAAAGATTGATGGAGAAGTTGTTTCTTGTGATTCTATGCAAATCTATAAAGATATGGATATAGGAACAGCTAAGCCAACTAAAGAAGAAATGCAAGGAATAAAGCACTATTTAATTGATTTTGTTTCACCAGATGAAAGGTATAGTGTAGCAGATTACAAAAAAGATGCTAAAAAGGCAATAAAAGAAATACTAGAAAAAGGAAAAACACCAATTGTAGTAGGAGGAACAGGACTTTATATTGATAGTTTGATTTATGAAATAGAATACCAAGATATCAAGTTTGATGAGACTTATAGGAAAGCATTAGAAGAGCAAGCAGAAAAAAACGGATTAGATATGTTATACGAAAAAGCAAAAAAAATTGATCCAAAAGCAATAGAAAAAATAAGTAGAAATGATAAAAAGAGAATTTTAAGAATTTTAGAGATTTATCATGCAACTGGTAAAAATAAGACAGAACAAGAAAAAGAGTCTAGGAAGAAAGAAGTAGAATATGATTATAAAGTATATGCTTTAGATTGGGATAGAGAAAAGTTGTATGAAAGAATTAACAAAAGAGTAGATATTATGATAGAACAAGGGTTAGTTGAAGAAGTTAGAAAAATTTATAAAAAATATGAAAAATTCCCAACAGCTATGCAAGGTTTGGGATATAAGGAAGTTGTAGAATACATAGAAGGAAATACTACAAAAGAAGAGATGATAGAAAAAATAAAGCAAGAAACAAGAAGATATGCTAAAAGACAACTAACATGGTTTAGAAAAAATAAGCAAACAATATGGCTAAATGCACAAGATACAATACAAAATAATATACAAGTTATTTTGGAGGGTTAAAATTGAGAAAACGAGAGAAGATAAATAAAGAAGTTAATACTAAGAAAAATGATGAAGCAACAAAAAAGAAAAATAAGGTTGATAAAAAAAGATTTATTATCTATCTTATTTTGTTGGTAGTAGTTATTTATATAGCATACACAATATATCTTTTGATTAAACAACCTACTAACATATTCACAGTAGAAGAAGGAAAATTATATCAGGAAGAGACAGTAATTGGCTATGTGATAAGAAATGAAAAAGTTGTAAAAGGTGAAAATTATAAAAATGGAATGGAACAAATTAAATCAGAGGGAGAAAAAGCTTCTAAGGATGAAAATATATTTAGATATTATAGTACAAATGAAGAATCTTTAAAACAAAAAATAGCTGAATTAGATACTAAAATACAGGAAGTTATGACAAGTGATAATAGTCTTTCGACTTCTGATATGAAATTACTAGAAAACCAAATTGATGAAAAAATTGCAGATATTAGGAAAGTAAGTGATGCTACTAAATTGGAGGAATACAAAAAAGAAATTGAAAATTTAGTAGCAAAAAAAGCAAAAATCGCTGGGGAATCAAGTCCAAAAGGTTCATATTTAAATAGTTTGATAGAGGAAAGAAGAGGATATGAGAGTCAATTAAATTCAGGGGCTGAGTATGTAAAGGCACCTATGAGTGGAATTGTGTCATACAGAGTGGATGGACTAGAAGAAGTTTTAACGCCAGATAATTTTTCATCTTTAAATAAGGAATATTTAGAGAATCTTGATTTAAAAACTGGAAAAATTGTAGCTACAAATGAAGAATGTGGGAAAATAATAGACAATTTTAGTTGCTATATTGCAACAATTACTTCATCAGAAGAAGCTAAACAAGCACAAGTAGGAGATAAGATAGATGTAAGATTGTCTAACAATGCAGAAATTCCAGCTGAAATAGTTAACATTGTAAATGAAGATGACGAAAATATTCTTATAATACTAAAAGTAAACGAGCAAATAGAAGAACTAACCAATTATAGAAAAATAACTTTTGATTTAATATGGTGGAATAACTCTGGATTAAAAGTACCTAATCAAGCAATTGTGAATGTAGATGGTTTGGACTATGTGGTAAGAAATCGAGCAGGATATTTAAGCAAAATATTAGTAAAAATAAAAAAACAGGGAGAAAAATATTCGATAGTAGAATCTTACACAACAGAAGAGCTAAAAGAATTAGGATTTTCTGAAAAGGAAATTTTGTCATACAAAAATATTTCATTATATGATGAAATATTAATTAGTCCTAATCTGGAAAAGGTGGAATAATATTACAAAAATATTACAGAAATATTAAAAATTAATGACATTTCTGAAAAATATTGACAATATGACAAAAAAAGTAGATACTTAAGACTGTAAAATGCAAAACAAAGGAAGTAAATTTAGGAGGTTTTTTTATGTCAGGAGCTTTAATGAATAAAGTATGGGATTTGTTTGGGATGGATTCAGCGGAACCAGAATATGAAGAAGAAGAAAATGTATATGAATATGATGATGAAGAAGAGGAAGTAGAAGATAGAAAATTATTTGGTAGAAAAAATAAAGTAGTAAGTATGCCACAAGTACAACCAAATGCTATTAAAATGGTAATATCACAACCAACAACTTTTGAACAATCAGATGAAATATGCTCTTTTCTAAAAGAAAAAAAATCAGTTATAGTTAATTTAGAGTATGTAAATAAAGATGTAGCAAGAAGAATTGTTGATTTTATTAGTGGCGGAGTATATGCCTTAGATGGATATATTCAAAAAGTATCAAACTCTATTTTCTTAGTTGCGCCATCAAACTATGAAATTACAAATGAAATGGCAAGAGAAGAAATGAAAAGTAAACTTTCAGTTTCTTGGTTAAAAAATAATGGAATTAACTAATTATATATCCATAAGGAGGAGAAATAATGATAACACCACTAGATATAGAAAATAAAAAGTTTTCAAAGCAAATGATGAATGGATATAGTGTTGAAGAAGTAGATGATTTTTTAGATGATTTAACAGTAGATTATACAAAAAATTATAAAGAAACTACTGAACTAAAAGCGAAAATAGCGGAATTAACACAAAGCTTGGAACACTATAAAAGTATTGAATCTACATTACAAAATACACTTGTAATGGCTCAAACTGCTGCTGAAGACGTAAAAAATATAGCTAAACAACAAGCAGACCAAATAGTAAGTGAAGCAAAAGGCGAAGCTCAAAAACAAGCAAATGAATTGGACAATGCAATCATTGCAAAAAGAAAAGAATTAGATGATGTAAAAAAACAATTCGATATATATAAAGCAAAAATGGAATCATTATTAATATCTCAATTAGAATTATTAAAAGATGTAAACAAAGATGATGCTTAGTAAATAGTAGAAACACAAAAGAAGGCTATCTATAAAATAGATAGTCTTTTTGCGTCTGTAAATAGGAGAAAAAGAGGAAAAATATTACAAAAGGACTATAATATTACAGAACTGTTAAATATATGTTACATTTCTATTAATACTATTGACCATCAAGAGAAAAAAGAATAAAATGTTAATATCATAATAGGAAGGATAGGCATATGAGAATAATTGGTGGAAAAGCAAGAGGAACAAAATTGTACACACTAGAAGGAAACAATACAAGACCAACACTGGATAGAGTAAGAGAGTCACTATTTAATATAATACAAAAAGAGGTTCCAGATTGTACATTTTTGGATTTGTTTTCAGGTAGTGGAGCAGTTGGATTAGAAGCAATTAGCAGAGGTGCAAAAAAAGCAATCCTTTGTGATAACCAAAAACAAGCAGTTGAAGTTATAAAAAAGAATGTGGAAAAAACACATTTAGAAAATGAAGCACAAGTATATCATATGTCATTTGAAAACTTACTAGAAAATGAAATAAATGAAAAAATAGATATTATATACATAGATCCTCCATATAAAACGAACTTTGTATCTAAAGCTATAAAACTTATATTAAAAAAGAATTTAATAGGAGGAGATTCTATTATTGTTATAGAAACAGATGAGGAAGAAAGAATAAAAAAAGAAATAGAAGAATTGTCGATAGAGATAGTAGACCAAAGAAAATATGGTCGTGCGCATCTTATCTTCTTAAAAAAGAAGTAGGAAATGGGAAAGGGGTAAAACCATGGAGATATTTACATTATTAGAAACATTAGAGGATTTATTAGAAAACAGTAGAAGTCTGCCGTTTTCTAACAAAGGTGTTGTTGATAAAGAAGAAATGTTAGATTTAATTAAAGAAATTAGAATTAAACTTCCAGATGAATTAAAACAAGCTAAATGGGTTAAAGAGGAAAGACAACGTATATTGGTTGAAGCCCAAAAAGAAGCAGATGGAATTGTGAAAGAAGCAGAAAATAGAATTATAGCAATGATAGATGAACATGAGATAACTAGAAAAGCTTATGACCAAAAAACAGAAATCATTGAAACAGCAAATGATATGTCAAGAGAAATATCAAAAGGAACAAAAGAGTATGCAGATAGTTTACTTGCTAATACAGAAGATGTATTAAATGAAACTTTAAATAAATTGGGAACAAATATGACAGAGGCATTAAACTTAATGCAAATTTCTTTGGAAGATACAATTAAAACAATTCAAAATAGTAGAAAAGAATTAAAATAAGGAATCGAAAGTCAGATGTCAGAAGTCGTAAGTCAAAGACTTTTGAAGTCTGACTTTTAAAGAATAGAAGGGATGGTAGAAATGGCTAAAAAGAAAAGAAGATATAAAAAAAGAAAAACAGCCTCAAAGTTAGATTTAGCAGTAGTAACACTTATTGTACTTAGTATACTTTTAGCTGTTTTGATTTATACAAAATCAGGAGTAGTTGGACTAAAATTAAATGAAATCTTAGGTGGAATGATGGGAATTATGCAATATGTTCTTCCAATAGGAAGTTTTGCAATTGCCATCAAATTAGCTTGTGATGGAAGAGATGAACTATATGCAAAACTTATCCAATATGGAGCAGCGATTGTAAGCTTAGCAATCGTATTTAGTATATTTCAAATATCATCAGGAGAATTACAATCATCTAAAGAATTGTCAGAACTAGTAAAAGATGCTTATTATTTAGGTTCTCAAAGTAAAGGTGGAGGAGCAATACGGGGCTGTTGCAGCAGTACCTCTTGCTAAATTATTAGGAGATGTAGGAGCTGTTATTCTTTGTATAGGAATTGCAATTATATTACTTGTATTTACATTTGGAATAAATTTATCAGATATTATTCAAATGTTAGTAGACAAATTTGAAGAAAAACGTGAAGAAAGATTAGAAAGAAAAGAACAATTAGCTAAGGAATATGAAGAAGAAAAAGAAACACCTGCACAAAAAAGAAAAAGATTAAGAGAAGAAAGACGTGCAAAAGCAGAATTAGCAAAATTGGAAAAAGAAGAAAAATCACCTATGGATAACCAAATAAAAATCAACTTTGGTGGAAGAATTGTGGATGGACAAGAGGAAAAAACAACATTAAGGAAATATGATCACTCTGGAGAGGACTTAGAACCATTAACAAGAGATAGCAAAAAGAAAAATATGGAAATGCAACCAGATGTTATTGACAGTAATTTATTTAAAGATGTAGAAGAACAAAAAGAAGAAAAGAAAAAAGCAGTATTACAACTAGAACATGCACAAATTGTGGAAGATGAACATTACGAATATCCACCAGTAGAGCTTTTGAGTAAAGCTGGTAAAAAGACATTAAAAGGAGGAGCAAAAGCTTTAACAGATACAGCAACACGCTTGCAAAAAACATTGTATAGTTTTGGAGTATCAGCAAAAGTAGAAAATGTATCAGTAGGGCCAGCTATTACAAGATATGAATTAAAACCAGCAGAAGGAGTACGTGTTAGTAAAATTGCAAACTTAGCAGATGACATAGCACTTAATTTAGCAGCTGAAACTATTAGAATTGAAGCACCAATCCCAGGAAAACAAGCAGTAGGAATAGAAGTGCCAAACAAAGAAAAAGAAGTAGTACATTTTAGAGAAGTGCTAGACAGCCCGGAATTTAAGCAAAATAAATCAAAATTAACAATAGCACTTGGAAAAGATGTAGCAGGAAATGTGCAATTAGCTGATATAGCTAAAATGCCACACGTATTAATTGCAGGTTCGACAGGTTCAGGTAAGAGTGTGTGTATTAATACAATTATTACAAGTATTATTTATAATGCAAAGCCAAGTGAAGTTAAATTTGTTATGGTAGACCCAAAAGTAGTAGAATTATCTGTTTATAATGGAATTCCACATTTGTTGATT
>CALYAH010000048.1 GCA_944393455.1 uncultured Clostridia bacterium | reverse complement strand
CTATAAGCCATTCTACTTAAAGTAATTACTTCTGCATTTACTACTGCTCTTGATTTTACTGTTTCCATTAATTTTCTTTCTGCTGTAAATGAAAATTGTTCTGGTGTTATAATAAAAATCTTCTTTTCTTTATCTATTAAATTAGCAATTTCTGAAAAACAATAACTACTTTTTCCACTTCCCGGTTTTCCATATATTATTCTTAATCCCATTTTATATACTTCTTCCTATTCCTAATTTGTATCTATTTTATTTTTAAAAGGCTCCTCCGGCCTCCGCCTCTTCCGCCTCCGCCAGAAAATCCTCCACCTCCAGAGAATCCACCGCCTCCGCCTCTTGAGTATCCGCCTCTTCCGCTTCCCAGTGTACTAACTGCTTTTTTAGTTACATCTCCATAGGCCTTCATAAATCTTCTATCTAAACTCGCATATGTATAGAACATATAATAGTCTGATGTAATAAAATCTAAAAATGTTTTTTGATTAACCATATTTAATAAATCATCATCTAAGTTTAGTCCTTGTAATCTTTTAATAATTTTATCTGCAACTCCAAAACTTACAGCATAACTCAAGTACTTTTCCCACAATGTAATTTGTTCTATGTCTCTATCTTCCATCATTGAATAATTTTCAATCTTATATTTCAATGTATTTAATTTACTATAATCTTCTATCATAATTGCACTATTCTTTAACATTAGATTGTCTGTTAATATAAGAATTGTTGCTATACACATTAAGATTTCATCTGCTATGATATATTTTTGAGTTGATATAATTGCTGTTATTACAATAATTACTCCAAAGAATACAAGTAAACTAATTGTTGTTGTAACTACCTTTTGTCCTGTTACTCTTTGTACTGTTTTATTAATTTTGTGTCTAATCATTACAATCAAATTTAATGGTAAATATAATATCCCTATTAAAATAGGTATAAAATAAATAAGACTATGACCTATTGATAGAAGAATATATGTACTAGTTTGTGAGTTATATATATCATAACCATTAAACATAATATGTTTTATTACTACTATAATACTTAATATAAATAAGAATATATTAAATCCTCTTACAAATAATGGTACTTTTGCTTGGTTAGCACCTAAAGTTGACAAATTTCTTTCTACTAAATCGTTTAATTCTTTAAATTTCTTATTTGCCAATTTATCTTTTGGCATTTCTTTTAATCTATCTGCTAAGTTCACTATATCTTTATTTTCAAATACCCAATCATAAACATATTTTTCTATACTGTCCATTTGTCCTTCTGTAGCTGGATTTTTTGTTATAATATATGTATAATTATCTTTTCCAGATAGTATATTTCTAAATTCTAAATTGATAAATTTTTTATCAATTAAATTTAAAATAACTGCTATAATGTCTCTAGCTAAAATAGTCCTACTTCCTTGGATACATCCAGCTACCATTGGATTATATTTTTCAAACAACTTGTCTTCTTCTATATTTGATACCATATATTTTTTGTCTTTTTCAAATATTAACATTAAAATAATCCAATAAATTAGTAAACAAACTGCAAATATCACTATCTTTGTTGTAAAAGCATTTTTTTCTTTCTTGTTTTCAATAATTGTATTTTCATCTTTTTCAATAATTTCTTTAGCATCTATATTTGAAAGCTTAGTAGCATTCGGTATATTAGAATTGTCAAATAACACTCTTGCTGCCACATATTGGCCTGGCTTTATATTCGTTACTTTAAAATTAGCATGTGAATTACTGATAATTTTAGATTCTCCATTATATGGTCCATGCCCCCAAACATTAAGTTCTTTTGTATTTGTTGGTAGATATATATCAATATTTAAATTTTTTATTTCTACTTCCCAGGCTCCTCCAATAAAATTATAATATAATTCTCCAATATCATTGTGTTTTACACATAAGTCATGAATTATATAATCTATTTTAAAAGTCTTTGTTGTGTTTTCTGATGGTGAATATACTTTAATTTGTTGCATATTATTTTGCTGTGAAGTTGTATAATATCCTTCCATACCATTTTTTGCTATAATTTCATTAGTTTGTGTATATTGTTTTATTGGATTTCCTAATTCTGTTACTTCTTTTACAGTCACATATTTTCCATTGTATAAATCATCATTTATGCTATTATCTTGTATAACTTCTGTAAATTCTCTATCTTCATAATCATATGGTACATTGATATAAATTCCATTATAACTTCCATCAAATTTATATGTTAATGTTTGTTCAATATTAACTGACCCATCATCATTTATAGTTGCTTCTATGTTCATGTCTTCAACTGTATAACTTTTTGCCTCTACTTTATTTTGAAAAATTATTATTACTATTACGGCAAATATAATAGTCGATAATATTTTTATTTTTTTCATCTTATGTTTCCCCTTTTATTTCATTTCATATGATAAATACATTTCATAATTATGCTTCTCTTCTCCAATAAAATAAGTATTGTTGTGCTAAACCTGCTAAATCCCCAAATTTTTCTTCTGCTATTTTTTCAATTTGTTTTTTACTTACTTTATTTTCATCTTCCTGTTTTATGTACAAATCATTCATAACTCTTCTTACCCAAACATCAATTGGAAATACTTCAAATCTTTTTAAATCTGAAAATAGTAAAATACAGTCTGCTACTTTTGGTCCCACCCCTGATAAACTCAAAAGTTCTTCTCTTACTTTAGTTGTGTTTGGATTATTTTTCATTTCTATTAAATCAACTTTTTTATTTAATATCATTTTTGTTGTTTCATATAATCTGACATCTCTAAACCCTAATCCTAACTTTCTATATTCTTCTACTGTTACATCTTTTAATTGTTCTGGACTTGGAAAAGTATAATATTTTTGTCCGTTATATTCTATTTCATTTCCATATTTTTCCGATAATCTTTCAATAATTCCTTTAATTCTTGGTATATTATTATTAGCTGATATAATAAATGAAATGATTGTCTCCCACAAATCTTGATTTAAAATCCTAATTCCTTTTCCATATTCAATGCTGGTTTTCATGTTATTATCAATCTTAGCTAATTTTGATTTTATTTCCTCATAATCACGATGTAAATCAAAGTACTTTTCTACGGTTTCTTTAATGTCTTTTTCACAAACTCCTTGGAAAATAATCTGATTTTTATGTTTTTTTACATTTAGTACATTGTTTCTAAACACACCGGTATAACTTCCATCTTCTTGTATATTCCATCTAAAACATTGTCCACATTCAAATATGTCTTTTAATTCAAAAGATTTTTGATTTTCTAATATATATTTTTGTTCTTTCACTTCTGTCTCTCCTTTTTCTTCTTCTTTTTTATCTTATCATAAATTTATTAAAAAAAATAGACTTCGTAAGAAATCTATTCTTTAGTTTACAATTTATTTAAATATTGGATATCCTCTGTTTGTATTTTGCTCATCTTTTTTCCATATTTCTTCATTTGCTTCATCATTTAATTGTTTTACAAATTCATCACTTTTCATCTCTGCTTCCGTCTTTGCTGTACAATTTATTCCCGTGCTACCATAATCTGTTACATTTTTAGCACTTGTATTTAGAAAATGACAATTTTGAAATGATGTTGCACTACTTTGATTTGCTCCAATAATCCCTCCAATAATACCATTTCCGTATTATAGAATTGGCATTATAACAATTGGTAATTTTACTAACAATGGTACTCATTCCTGCAATTCCTCCTACATATTGGTTTGCTTTTATTATTCCTTGATTATAACAAAATTGTACCCCTATACTATCATTTATCACTCCTACTATTCCACCAGTATGACTTGTTCCTGTAATGTCTCCGCTGTTATAGCTTTTTTCTATGTTTGCATAAGAATAACCTGTTATTCCTCCTATATATTTCTTTCCAGTAACAGTACAATAATTAGCACAATTTTGTATTGTTCCTCTACAATATCCTACTATCCCTCCTACATAATCACCACTTGAAGTCACACTTCCTGTTACGATTACATTTTTTACTATTCCACTTATATCACCAAAAAGTCCAGCTTTATCTGTTGTTTGATTTATATAGATATTTTCTATTTTATAATTTTGTCCATCAAAAGTACCATAAAAAGATTTAAGCTTGCCTACTGGTATAAAACCTGAATAATCTTTATTGCTTAGTGCTTCTATTAATGGCATATCACTATCCAATATTCCTAAATAATCATTATAAATTGTTGTTCTACTATCATTGTAAGAACGTGTAGAATCAAAATCCAATGTTCTCATTAACAACACTGTATCATTTGTTGTAAATTGATTAGAAGGTATATTTAATTTTGTATCTCCACCATTTACCATAATACTAAATGTAACTAAATCTTCTATACTTTCTATTTTATATATTGTAATTTCATTTCCACTTTCATCTTTTTTATTTTCTGTAGCTAGTTCTCCTGGTGTAGTATCTATATATGGTATATATTGTTCAATGTTTCCATCTTTATCTATATCATAAAATCGTTTACTATCTGTAAATTCTACTGTTATTGTATCCTTTTCTTCTGTTACATTCGTTTTACCATCTCCAACATCTTTTTCTAATTCTTCTTGTAAAATATCTTTTTCTAAAATTCCATTTTTATTTTTTCCCATCGCACCAATTGTTGCTTGTTCAAGTATTTCTTTTTCATTTGCAATTTCTGTTTCCTCTTTTGCATCCTTTGAATTTCCAATTATACCATTATCTCCTGTTAAGGTTCCTATTGTGATTCCTGCTAATATTAATAAAACTACTATTGTTACAATTAATGCTATTAAAGTAATCCCTTTCTCCTTATTTTTCAAGTTTTCTTCCTCCTTTGTTATTTTTCGTAAAGTGTTCAACTCTACGAAAAAAAGAGAAAGACAAAACATACTCATTTATAAGCTCTCATAGAATTTTTTATACTTTTTATTTTTTATTTTTTAAAAAAATACTTTTGTTAATTTATTTTTTGTTTTTATTGATATTTCTAAGTTTTATTGTTATAATCTTTATATAAAAAATTTCGTAGAGTTGAACACTTTACGAAATTTTTTTACAATATTCGACACAAATTTGAGACAAATTTGCTCTGTTCCACTTGTCTCAAATCCTTTTAAACCCTAATCCCACTACTTCTCTTGAATTAGTTATAATTATAAAACTTCTAGGGTCAATTTTTCTTGCAATTATTTTTATTTTTGCCACATCTCCTCTAGATGCTGCACACATTAATACTAATTTTTCTTGATTGGTATACATTCCTTTTCCATAAAGCCCTGTTGAGCCCCTTTGTAGTTTTTCTTCTATCTCTTTTGAAATTTCCTCACTTTTATCAGAAACAATCAATATTAATTTTGTAAAATAAACTCCTTCAAATACAATATCAATTATTTTTCCCATTAGATATATTGCAATTGCTGAGTAAAGCCCTATCTCTATTTCTTTAAAAAATATCATATTAACTGTTACAATAATAATATCAATTATAGCAATAACATTACTTGTTCTAATTGTTGGATTGTACTTTTTCGCCATATAACTAATTAAGTCACTACCACCTGTTGAAGATTCTACTTTCAATAAAATTGCTGTTCCTAATCCTAGCATAATACCGCCATATACACTTGCTAGAACTCTATCTTGTGTTAATGGTTCTATTTTATCTAATATATCTATAAAAATTGATAACGAGACTGTTCCTAAAATAGATTTGACAAAAAAACTCTTTCCCATTTTATACATCGATAATAAAAATAGTGGAACATTAATAAGTAACATCATAGTTCCCATCGGTATATGAAATAAATAATATGTGACAACTGCTATTCCCGATACCCCTCCTGTTGATAATTGATTAGGTAATAAGAACAAAGAAATGCCAATTGCCATCACAAAAGCTCCTATAATAGTGCCACCTATTTCTATTATAATTTTCTTTATGTTAAATCTTTTTTCTATATGCATATAATCACCTTTATTTTATTATTGGTAAAATATTGGTAATTTATGCAAAATGACTAAAAAATGAGACAGATTTGCTCTGTCCCACTTGTCTCAATTTGTATATGTTTTTGTTATTTCAATTTTAGATTTTCCTTGCTTTATATTTTTGTCTTGTTTTAAAATCAAATCTACATCATAAACTTCTTTTAGTTTTAATACATTTTCTCTCTTATGCCCGTATCACATTGTTACTATCAATTGGATTTACAGTAACTTCTACTTCTTTTACTTTTGCATTTAATTTTTTTATTTTTGCTACAATTGCATCATACCACATGGCAGATTCTACTAATTGTCTAAATGCTGGATGATATGGCCCAGCTACTACTTCACTTTTTTCATTTTCAGGGTTTGATATTTCATCTGTACTTTGTAATCCAATTCTAATAATATCAATATTTTTGTCAGCAAAAATTCTTACAATTTCTTTACATATTTCAACTGCCTGAATTATTGATAATGGTTCATAAATTCCTTCTTTATATTCTTTTTCCAGTTTTGTGTTTTTTACAACCAAAACAGGATATATTCTTACCATTTTAGGTTTTAGTTTTACTAATGCCTTTGCTGTATTTACTTCATCAATTCTTGTGCTTTCTGGTAACCCCACCATCATTTGGTGTCCTAATTTAAATCCATGCCAACGAATCATTTTTGATGCTTTTTTTACATCTGCAAAAGTATGTCCTCTATTAGCTCTTTTTAAGATATAATCATTTGCTGATTGTACTCCTAATTCAATTGTTTTTACTTTATATTTCTTTAATCTTTTTAATGTTTCTTTATCGATACAATCTGGTCTTGTTGAAACACGAATACTCTCTACTTGACCATTTTTAACATATTCACATGCTACTTCTAACAACTCTTCTTGTAATTTTGGTTCTATTGCTGTAAAACTTCCTCCAAAAAATGCTATTTCAATTTGTGCTTCTTCTTTTTTTATACTTTCTAGGTAATTATCTATTATTTTCTTTGCTTTTTCTTTTGTCATGTTCTCTTTTTGCCCACTAATTGACTTCTGATTACAAAATATACAATCATTTGGACATCCAAGATGCGGTACAAATATAGGTATTATATACTGTTTTTTCATAGACTTACCTCTTTTCTATCTCAAATTTTCCAACGCTTTTTTAGCTGCCTGCATTTGTGCTTCTTTTTTACTCTTCCCTTTCCCTTCTGCTAGTATTTTTCCATTATACTTCACTTCTGCCTCAAATGTTTTATCATGGTCTGGTCCGGATTCTTTTATAATAATATATTCTATCTTGACATCTCCATGAATTTGAAGTTTTTCTTGAAGTACTGTTTTATAATCTTTATCTCCTACGTGTTTTGTTGCAATTTCTATCTCCTCTTTTAAGTTATTAACTATAAATTTCTCTACTTCTTCTATTCCTCCATCTAAATAGATAGCTGCTATAACAGCTTCTACACTATCTGCTAAAATTGCCGGTCTTTGATTTCCACCTGTTCGTTTTTCTGATTTTCCAAGATATAAGAAATCACTAAAATTATGCATTTTTGCAATTTTATATAAACTTTTTTCACATACTACTGCTGCTCTAACTTTAGTCATTTCTCCTTCTTTTAATTCAGGATATTTTTGATAAATATATTTGCTTGATATAAATTCTAAAATACTATCTCCTAAAAATTCTAATTTTTCATTACTTTCTACTTTGTGCTCATATGCATATGATTTATGTATCATCGCTTGTTTTAGTAAACTTTTGTTTTTAAAGTTATATCCTATGCTATTTTCTAATTTTTCGAAATTCATTTTCTTGCTTCACCTTCCACAGTTTTAATTTATTTATTAAGCAAATCATATATATTATACACCTTTTTTTAGTAAAATAAAAGAGTTTTGGAATTCAATTTTTTATACTTTATATAAGTTATTAAAGCATATATATACAACCATAATTTTCATATTACTAT
>CALYAH010000047.1 GCA_944393455.1 uncultured Clostridia bacterium | reverse complement strand
ATATTCGACTGCTGGAAAAACAGGCTTTACTTCTCAAGCTAAAGAATGTTTAGTGTCATCTAGCTATCAAAATGATTTAGAACTCATCTGTGTTACTCTTGGTAGCAATAGTAGATTTTCAGATACTCGTACACTTTATGAGTATGGATATTCAAATTACTCTTTAAAAAATATTGTAAATGAAAACGATGTTATAACTAATATAGAAGTAGCAAATGCTACAAAAGATACTAAAAATTTGGATTTATTAATTGACAAAACAATTTCTGCCTTAATAGAAAACTCTGATGAAAACGAAAATTTAGAACCTGAAATTGTATTAAATTCAGATATTTCTGCTCCAATCGAGGAAGGAGCTGTTTTAGGTGAAGTAAAATATTCTATTGATGGTATAGAATATACCGGTAATTTGATTGCTGCTCATAATGTTGAAAAATCAAAAGTTATAGCCTATATTTTATATGGTGGTATTATTATTATAATTCTTATATTTTGCTATAAAAGATTTTTCAAACATAGAAAAAAATAAAAAGAGAATAGAAAAGATAAGTAACTATAATTACTTATCTTTTCTTTTGTATACTTATGTTTATTTATAATTTTAATAGTCTTTTCCAATAACAATTGTTACATCAACTTTACTTGAACTTGACTGACTTTCTTCTACTGTCCCTGCTCCCAATACATCTTTTATATTATTTAAAAATGTATCTTGTACATCTTTTTTATTAATAATTGTTGTTTTTGATGTCACATTTGTACTTCCAGTTCTTGTGACTTTATAACCTGCACCTTCTAACTCTTTTTCTACTTTTTGTAAATTGCTACTATCTCCACTTCCGTTTAATATTTCTATTTTAAGGTCAGATTTACTAGTAGAAGATGTTGTAGTCTCTCCAGATTCATCGCTTCCTTCTGTTGATTCTTTTGTTATATCTCTATCATGAAATATTTCTTGTATTAAGCTTTCTGTTTCTTTTTTGTTATGTACAAATACCCACGTTCCAGATGAATTCTTATTTGTATTTGTTCCTGGTAGTGTTGCTGTTAATAAATTTTCTGTATTGAATTCTACTACATATGGAATATAGTCTTTAGCTACATTGAAATCTATATTAGTTATAACATATTCTTTAGCAACATCTAATATTTCTCCAAGTTTGAATATGTTCTCTGGTTTAGCTGTTTGTTTTACAACTTGCATAATAAACTCTCTTTGTGTTCTCATTCTTCCTGTGTCATTATCTCCATATTTCTCTGGATAAGATGAGCCATCATTATTATGTCTAAATCTTACTAATTGTTCTGCTTTATCTCCATCTAATACTTGCTCACCTTTTTCTAGGTGTATATGTAAATCTTGTGTTACGTCATCATAGTCCATATCAATAGGCACATTAAATGTAACTCCACCTATTACATCTACCAATTTAATTAATGCTTCTGTTTTTACAACAACATAATATTCGATATTTAACCCAGTTATTTCATTAACTGCCTCTAAAGTTTCATCTGGTCTATGCTTTCTGCTATATAAAGCATTTATTTTTTCATAAGCTGTCGCTCTTGCTGAGTTTTTTCCTACATAAGTGTCTCTTGGTATAGACAATAATGTTGCTTTTTGTGTATTAGGATTATACGATGCTACCATAATCGTGTCCGTAAGTTCAACATTATCTTGGTCTGTACTAATTCCTAATATTAGACATTTAAATTCTCCTAAATTCTTTTTAGTATTTTCATTATGTCCTGCAACTGTTGCAAGCATTCCACTTAGTCCCCAACCATTTTTATATGTTCTATAAGCAAATACTCCTCCTGCTATTAATATAATAAGTAGAAAAATTAGTAAAACTTTTTTCCATGTTTTAGTTTTTTTCTTATTTTTGACTTTTTTATTTACTTTACTATTTTTAGTATTTTTATTAACATTTTTATTTTTCTTATTTCTTTCGTTTGTTTCTTTTTTATTCAAGGTTACTCACTCCTAAAATCTCATGTTACTAGTATAGCAAAAATGTTTCTAAAAGGCAATAAAAAAGACAAATTTTTGAAAATTTGTCTTCGTTATTTATTCATTATTTATTTAAAAAATACATTTAATATATTATAAGTTGCCATAGTTTTTGCTATATAAGAATCATTTATCATTTGGTTAATTGAGCTTTTTGGACTTATTGCTATTACTAAATTCATAAGCATTAAAATTACATAAACAATTAAAAATCCTCTTAACAACCCGTAAATAATTCCGCCTAATTTGTTAAACTGCTTTAAAATTGGTAATTTTGCTATTGCATTTGCTATACCACTTACAAAAATCAAACAGATTCTAGCAATTGCAAATAATAATATCATAGTTATTCCATATATAATGTTAATCGCCAATGTTCTAGAAGCTTCTGGTAGCATTCCATTTTTGGCACTTTCTATAAGGCTATTTGTTGATGTACTATCCTTATCTTCTGCCATAAAATTCTCAACGTTTGTTTGAATTGTTTCTTGTAGTTTTTCATCTATGGTAGTTGAATTAATTACAACTGTTGCAATTGGTCTATATAGTAAAAATGTAATGATAATTGCTATAATAAATGCACATAAATGTATTCCTAATGATATTAATCCCTTTCTATATCCTAAAAACACAGAAGCTAAGATAAATAAAACAATGACTAAATCAATTATAATTCCCATAATTTTCTCCTTTATAAATTTATAATTTCAATTTTATCTCTATAAATAATACCAGCAATATTATCTGACATAGTAATATTGGTAATTTCTTGATTTGCTATATATCTTTTTACTAACCAGCCCTCTGTATTAATAAATTCTATTTCTGTTCCTAAATTTAATGCAATAATATTTTCATATGTATAAATTTCTTTTGCTACTGAATTAGCAGTATATTCTCTAATGCCTTTATTTTCAACATTAATAATATTTACTAGAGAATCTGCTGTAAATAATCCAGACGATTTTTCCTCAATTAAGCATGCATTATTTTTTAAATCTATAGATTGAAATATTACTTTTCTATCTTTACTATCTATTAATGTAATGTCTTCTCCTTCATCTATCATGTGAATCGAATCAGTATACATGCATATTAACTTATTTTTATCTTGATATTTAATATTTGTAATTAATTTATTGCTTTCACTTTGATATGTTTTTTCTAACGAATTAGTAGGGTCTGTACTTGCTTTCTCGATAGATATAATTTTTATGTTAGATTGTATAATAGTTCCAGAAGTATCTACTTCAGCAATGGCTAAATATTTATTATCATTTGAAATGCTAACATCAACAGCTCTGGTAGATGACAAATATGTATTAAACAATTCTTTTCCCTGAGAATCATATATTTTTATTACAGTTTTATTGACTGTATCGGTAATGACAGCCGCTACATATCCATTTTTGTTAACATATATCTGTGCGATATTTCCCTCAACCGTTGCTTCCCAAGATATTTCTTTATCTGTTATTAGATAAAATCTTTGACCTTTATTTTCTGCAATTGCTAAAAAACGATTTGCTGAATCAAAAATTGGATTTGATATTTGTATTTCTAATGTTTTTTCTTCATTTCCTGTATTTCCATAAATTGAAAATTTAGTTTTGTTCAAAATTCCTATATACCTATTAAAAGCATAAATATTAGCATTTTGATCTTCTTTTAAATCGATGGTTGTAACATTGTCCTGTAATACTTCTTTTCGAAATATATTTTTATCAATCCAGTCACGTGCCTGACTATTACTTACATACAGACCAATCACTACAATACTAAATACAATTAATATTACAATTAATATTATAATGGCAATCTTTTTCTTATTAATTTTTTTATCTTCTGTCTGCACATCCATCCAAACATCTTTCATTTTTCTTTTCTCCTTGGTTTTTTCTTTCCTTATTTTACTATATTTATCTTTAAAAGGCAATCATTTTTCTAGTAATTAAACTGATTCATTCTTATTTCTTTATTCTTTATAAGTTAAATATCCATTTTCATAGTTAGCATATGTTATATCAACTTTCGTGCCATCATATCCTATTTTTCCAAATAATTTTGTATTTCCTTCAAACATACGAGTACCGTTTGTTACTTTTTCTGTACTCCATTCTCTACCTACGTATATTGTAACTAAATTACTACATTGCCTAAACATATTTCCCATATCTGTAACTTTAGATGTATCAAAAGTACTTATATCTAAAGTTTCGAAAGCACATCCATAAAACATACCATTCATGTCATATACATTACTAGTATCAAAATGGCTTAAGTCAACTTCTTTTAGTTTCGCACATCCAGCTAAGAAACTTCTCATATCTTTGGCGTTTGACGTTTCTAAATTTTTTAAATTTATTTTTTCAAGATTACTGCAATTTGCAAACATATATGAAAAAATAGTAATTTTTTCTGTATAAAAATTATCTAAATCTACTTCCTTACAATTTTTAAATGATGAAAACATATTTTTACAACTGCTAGCTTCTACACCTTCTTCTCCTCCTATATATAAATCATAATATTCTAAATTTTCATTGTTTTTTATTAGCCATGCTTTAACACTTTCATCTTGCTTTTCTGAAACATCAAATACTGTTTCTGTATCTTTAGGTACTTCTTTATTATCTAGAAACTTTATTGTTATTATTTTCTCTTTATAATCAGCTATTGTCTTTTGAAAATTCTCACCTGATTGCATTTTAGGTAAGTCTTTATAAACATATTCTATTATATTTCCATCTTCATCTACATAATAGCTTCTACCACTATTTGTAAAAGTTGCTACTATTTTTTTTCTAATCGTTTCTACTTTTGATTTTTCTTCTCCTATTTCCTTATTTAAATTTTCTTGTAAATTTTGCTGTTCTATTACTCCAAATTTATTATCTGCCATGCTATTTATTATTGCTTTTTCTAGTATTTCTTTTTCATCTGAAATTTCTGCTTCATCTTTTGCTTTTTTCGAAGTTTTTATAAGCCCATTATCTCCTACTAATGTCCCTATAGTTATCCCTGCCAAAATTAATAATATTACAATTGTTATAATTAATGCAATGATTGTTATTCCTTTATTTTTCAATACTTTATTCCTCCTTTTTATTTTTCGTATATTTTGTAACTCTACGAAAAAACTAAAAAATGGAAAATAGTTTTTTTACAAGGTTTTAAAGTTTTTTATTTTCTTAATTTTATTTTACGTCCTCAATTTTAATAAGAATATATTTTTTGATTTTCCTTGATATTTCTATTCCTTATTGATATAATTTCAACAGAAAAATTTCGTAGAGTTACAAACTCTACGAAATTTTTTATTATTTCTTTATTATTTATTAGTTTTCATTTTTATTTTTAGTTTTAGTTTTTTTATTTTATAAAATATACTTTTACAATTTTTGAGTTTAACACAAAATTCGACAAAATTATGAGACAAATTAGCTCTGTCCCACTTGTCTCATTAACCCCACTATCTGAATTAATCCTAAGTATCCAAAAATAGGATATAAGGAATTAATTAAATTTGAAAAACCAATTTTGGAAATTATGACAGAAGTTATACACATAATAACTGCAACCTGTGTATAACTTTTTTTATTTGAGCTTACATTTTGTAAAAAGCTAGTTCCTAGTGATATTGCGGTCGTAAAAATTGATCCTAATATAATGAAACCATATCCAGTTTTTAATATTTTAAACATATTAGAAACTACATATACTACTGGCATTTCTAGTTTTGTTATATCAACATCTACTCTAACTAAAAGTAAAAATATCATAATTGATAAAAGTATCATTATACCTGTTGTTATTATTGATATAATTCCTATTTGTTTTTTACTTTTTATATAATCCCCTAAAGTTATTAGTACTGGAATTAATAAAATACTATTATAACTACAATATAGAAGTGCACTTAATATATAGTTAGATTCACTTGTTGAAATTAGGTAATTTTTTAAATTAAATAAATCAATATCTTTTAGATTTATAATTCCAATTATTGTAATAAAAATAATCAATATTGGTACTAATATTCCATTTACTTTTATAACACCTTTTACGCTTGTCATAAATGTAATTAGAGTAAATACTGCTAATAAAACACTTCCTATTAGACTATTAAATCCTAATTCTTGACCAAAATATGCCCCAAATCCGGCTATCATGATAAAAAAGGTTATTAGAATAAAAATATTTATGACAATATTAATTATATTTTTTAAATTTAAAAAAGATTTTTCTTTATTTGTTTTAAAAAATACTTCTAAAAATTGCTTATATGTCTTCACATCGTTTTTATTAATAATAGTAAATGCTCTATATATAACAATCCCCATTAATATACTAGTAATAAATATTCCTATTATTCCCTTTATACCATGAGAAAAAAAGAATATGTATATTTCTTGACCAGAAGCAAATCCTGCTCCTATTAGTGTTCCTATTATTACAAATACTATTTTTAAGATGTCTTTCATAAATCAAATCCCCATTTCAATTTATATATTCACTTATTTTTATATTTACCGGCAAATTTTCTGTGCAATATAAAAAATCCCATATTATTTTATGGGATTTTTTATATCTTTATTCTATTTTTTTCTTCTTCTTACTTGCCATACTATAATTCCGGCTATTATTATTATTGCTGGAACTGTGAATATTATAATTTGTATAATAATATCTTGTTGTTCTGTTGCAGTATAAGTTACAGTTCCTGTATCCTTTCTTGCTGTTATATCTTCTGGTCTGTCTACTAAGTATGCAATAGAATTTAATATAATATCTCTATTATAACCATATTGAATTGTACCAGCATTTGAATTATCATATAGTGGATAATCAGATACAAAATAGTTCTCTCCATATATAACTAATTTTGATGTAACTGCGCTTTCTCCTGTTTCTTCATTTGCTTCTTTTATTGTTTTTTCTAATTCTGCACCTACTACAAAAGTTCCTGTTTCTTCGTCATCTGCTGCTGCATTTGAACTATTATTAAAGTTTGTTCTAAAATAAGAATTTTCACTTGCTAAAGCTAAATCCGTTTCTACAACATTTAATTCTTCTAATTTTTCTGTATCTATATTTATTTTAGTTGCATTAACTAATATAATTCCTGTTGTAGTAGTTAAATCCTCTGTTATAGCTGCATATTGAAGTTCTGGTATAATTAAGTCAGGTGAACCTGATAACATTTTTTGACTATCTGTTTCTCTTATTATTCCAACTTCAAATGGATTAACTCCATACATTGCTAATATTTTATTTGCATTTGGCAAGTCTTGTTGTATTGCTACTGCTGCATTTAACCACAATATATTTCTTCCGGAATTAATGTAGTCTATGATAGCATTTGTTGCTATATCATCAAAATCCTTACTTGGTGTTGTAATAACTAGTGTATCACAATCATCTGGCACTTTTCCTGTTGATAAAATATTTAAAGTTGCAATTTCATTTACTTCATTTTCTAAGAACATATCTAAATAATACATATTACTATTTAATGAAAAGTCACTATATCCTTCTAGGAAATATACTTTTGGCACTTTGTCTGTGGTTACTGCCATAATTGCTGTTGTAAACTTTTCTTCTGCTATACTTATAGTTTCATATGTGGTAGTATCATAAGTTACTAAATCATTTGCTGTTAATACTTTTGATTTTTCTCCACATTCTACTATAATTTCCTCAGCACCACTTTCTATTCCATACTTTTCAGCTAAATCAGGTCTACTATTAGCATCAACCGCTTCTGCTACAATTCTTTCATTTACTTTTCCATATTCTTTTGCTAAATCCAAGTTTGAGTCATCTTCTGAATATCCTACAAAATAAATATGAACATCTTTATCAATATCTTTAACCTTTTCTTTACTTTCATCTGTTAAAGTATAAAGTTTTTCTGGAGTAAAATCTATTGGTGATAGTTCTAATTTTTGCATTAAAATATTAATAGCAATAAATACCAAAATAATTGCTGCTATCAATATAAAAGTTTTAGTTCCATCTATTAACCATTTTTTCTTTATAGTTTCTATTATTTTATTTGGTTTCTTTTCTTTTTTCTCTTTCTGTTTTTTTACCACTTTTGTAGTATCTTTTTGTTTTTTATTTTTCTTTTCTTTCAACTTAGTTTCCCTCCTTCTATCTTACACTTTTTCTTCTTTGCATAAATACCGCTGTAAGAAGTAAACACATAATTGTAAATGTTATAAACATTACAGTATCTGCAATGTCAATTTGCCCTGTTGGGAATTTAGTAAATATATTAATTAACGAAAAGTTAGTAAATATGCTACTAAATTGTGGTAAAAACCATGTTAATATAAAAAATCCTATTGTAATAACTCCCGCAATAATTTGATTTTCCGTTATGCTAGATGCTAATATTCCAAAAGATATATAACTCATAGCTAACAATAAGAATCCTAGTAAAGTTACTAATGCTGTTGTAATATGTGGTGTTCCAAAATAACATAATATTGCAAAATATAAAAATGTACAAATTTCAGTAATAACAACAATTAGCGTTGCTGCAATAAACTTTCCTATTACAACTTTAGTAATACTAAGTGGTGAGGTAAGTAATAATTGCTCTGTCCCTGTTTTTCTTTCTTCTGCTAAAGTTCTCATAGTAAGAATTGGTACAATAAATGTTAGGATTGTTGCACCTGAATAGAATATATACTCAAAATTGGTACCTTGATATTTAAATACATCAAGATAAAAGAATATACTAAACATAATTAAAAATAATCCTATAAAAACATATCCAACTGGTGAATAAAAGTATGTTTTAAACTCTTTTTTTATAACCGCTAACATTATTTATTACCTCCCTCTATTAATTTCATAAATGCATCTTCTAATGTACTATCTGCTTTTTTCATTTCAAATATTGTAATATTTGCTTTTGCAAATTCTGAGAAAATAGTTTTTCTTAAATCAACTTTTCCATTTGATTCTATCATATATCTCTTTGTTCCATCTTCATTTTCTTCTATTAATTCTATTGTTTTAACATCTTCTATTTTTTCTTTCATATCTTTCATTTTGTTTTCTGTATCTTCTACTGTTACATAGATGCAATTTTTATTAGCTACTTTTTCTTCTAGTTTTTCTGGTGTATCAATTGCAACAATCTTTCCTTTATTAATAATTATAACTTTGTTACATATTTGACTTACTTCTGATAAAATATGTGAACTTAAAATTACAGTATGTGTTTTTCCGAAGTTCTTTAATTAAATTTCTTATTTCCGTAATTTGTTTTGGATCAAGACCTACTGTTGGCTCATCTAGAATTAATATTTTAGGTTCACCTACTAAGGCTCCAGCCATACTTACTCTTTGTTTATACCCTCTTGATAGATTTTTTATTAATTTTTTTTCAACATCTTTAAGTCCTGTTTGCTCGATTATTTTCTGCACTTTCTCTTTTCTTGTTTTTCTATCTACATTTTTAATTTCTGCCATATAAGTTACAAATTCTTTTACTGTTAAATCAGTATATAGAGGTACACCTTCTGGCATATACCCGATTTCTTTTTTCGCCTTTTTAGGTTTTTTTAGCATATTATAGCCATCTATAACAATATCTCCTTCTGTTTGTTCAATAAAACCTGTAAGCATATTCATTGTTGTACTTTTTCCAGCTCCATTTGGTCCAAGTAGTCCAACAATCTCGCCTTCATTAATAGTAAAACTAATATTGTCTACGGCTACTGCTTTTCCATACTTTTTTGTAACATTTTTAACCTCTATCACAAAAAATTCCTCCTTTTCCTATTCTCTAATTAATAACCGATTATCATATTATCATTTTATTTTTTTAAAGTAAAGCAATTCACACAAAATTTACAAATGACTAGCGGCTATAGTAGATTGAGGTGTTTTTTGATGTTTTTTTGGACGGAGTTAAAAAACATCTTCTCTTAATTCTATTTTTCGTTCAAACTGCATATTGATTAAAAGAAGAAATGAGGTTTTTGTAATGGATTTAGTTTATCCTTTTTTAGTTAGTTTTGCAATTGTATTTTTATCTGAATTAGGTGATAAAACCCAACTTTTAGTTTTATCTTTTTCTACAAAAGATAGAGCTAAAAATATTTTGCTTGGAATAGCAATTGGCACTTTTTTTAGTCATGGCTTAGCTATTTTATTTGGTAGTCAACTTGGTTCTTTTGGAAATGAAACATTTCAATTCTATCTTGAAATATTTACATATACCTCCTTTCTTTTATTTGGAATTTTAGGTTTTATTCCAAATAAAAAAGATTCAAATACTAATTCTAAAAATTCTTTGTTACAAAAAATTTCTAATATTAAATTAAATTATATTTGGATAATTGCTATTAATATTATCATTGGAGAAATTGGTGATAAAACTTTTTTAGCCTCTCTTGGTCTTGGTTTACAATATCCTAATTATAAAATCTCTTTAATTATGGGCTCTATTTTTGGTATGGTTGCTAGCAATTCAATTGCTCTTTTCTTTGGTAGATTTTTGGGAAATAAGTTTAACACTAAGTTTGTAGAAATATTATCTAACATTATTTTTATTGTTTTAGGATTATTTGGATTAATTTTTAATTTTTTGTCTTTAATTAGTTGACACCTGTTATTTTTTGTGGTATTATATTTATTGTTATGTGGGTCAGTAGCTCAGTTGGATAGAGCACAGGCCTTCTAAGCCTGGGGTCAGGGGTTCGAATCCCTTCTGGCTCACCACATAAAAATAGATATACAAAAGTATATCTATTTTTATTTTTTTAAAATTATATATAAGCATCAAAATTTATATATCTTTTTTCCATTCCATCACATATTCTTTTTCTCCTGTTTCTTCGTCAACTTGTATCTTAGTATTAACAAATCCAAGAGCAACATAGAACAATAGTGCATCTATATTTTTTTCATATCCATTTAAAGTTAGTTTATCATATTTATCTTTTACATAATTAATTAATTTTCTTCCAATTCCTTGTCTTTGTGAATCTAGACTTACAAAAATCGCTCCAATGTATCCTTCGTTCAGTACGCTAATAAACCCTTTTATCTCATCATTTTTTATATAAACATAGGTTTCTGATTTCATTAAATATTCATCTTTTACTCTATTAAAGTTCAATAACCAATAATCCTTATCTATAAAATCATGTGCTTTAAAATTACCTTTTGTCCATATTGTCATTACTTTTGTTGTATCTTCTTCTCTAAATTTTCTTATCATATGTTTCCTCCTAACTATATAATTATAATTTTTTTAGCCGATCATTATTATTTTTTATTAGTATATATCTCTTTCCATTTTTTATCAACTTTTTGTTTATTAATCATTTAATATTTCTCTTTTTTATACTTATCTAAATATAAAATATTCACAATTAAGTTTTCTTAAAATAGAAAATTATATATATTACAAAAATAACAACTAAAAGAAACATAACTGTAATATTTGGCTAAAGTATAATATCCGTAAGGAGTATAAAGAGAAGGTTTAAATCTTTAGAAAAATCCGTATTTACAGTAATAATTAAAAATTATATATTAAATATATATATTATTAATATAAGGGGCGAATTATGAAAAAATCTAAAAAGAAGTTTTTTGTAAATATAATAACATTTGGGTTGGTTGCAAGCATTTTTTCTATTACAAATGCAGGGTTCAATTTTATAAAAACATATATTATTGATAATGGATATCTTTATCAGGAAAGATATGGAGCAACAGTAAGAGAATTTAAAGAAAAATTAAATAATCCCAACCTACAAGTGTATAATAAGGCTGGAAAAATTTTGGAAGATGAAGATAAAATTTCAACAGGGGATACATATACAGAAAACGAAACAGAAAACGTTATTGTCCTAAGAGGTGATTTAAATGGTGATAGCAATATGGACGAAAATGATTTTCTAGCCGTTAAAGAACACATGATAGAAAAAAGCATCTTACAAAATGAATATAAAGAAGCCGCCGACCTAGATGAAAATGGAGAAATAAATCTTACAGATGTATTATTATTTAAAAGAATCAGACAGAAAGAAGAAATAAAAGTAGAAGGAATAAATTTGGATAAAACTTCTGCTACTATTACAGTTGGTGAAAATTTAGTATTAGAAGCAACAATATTACCTGAAAATGCTACAAACAAAAATGTAGTATGGACTTCAAGTAATACAGATGTCGCAGTAGTAGATGAAGATGGAAAAGTAACAGGCACAAATGAAGGAACTACTATTATTACAGCAAAAACAGTAGACGGCGAATATGAAGCAATTTGTGAAATGACAGTTACTCCAAAAAGTGTAGAGAGTATTGAAATTATAAATCTACCTACAAAAACAACTTATATCCAGAACTATGAAACTTTAGATGTAACTGGCGGAAAAATTAGAATAACCTATAATGATACATCAACTGAAGAAAAAGATATTGAATTAAGTATGGTCTCAGGTTTTGATAATTCAGAACTAGGTAATAAAACACTAACCGTTACTTACGACGGAAAAACAACAACTTTTAAAGTAACCATAGTTGCTAAATCAATTGATAAAATCGAGGTAATTCAAAATCCTACTAAAACTACTTATATTCAAAACTATGAAAGTTTGGATGTAACTGGTGGAAAAATTAAAATAACCTATAATGACACATCAACTGAAGAAAAAGATATTGAATTAAGTATGGTTTCAGGATTTGACAATTCAGAACTAGGTAATAAAACACTAACCGTTACTTACAACGGAAAAACAGCAACTTTTGAAGTAACTATAATTGCCAAATCAATTGATAAAATTGAAGTAATTCAAAATCCTACTAAAACAACTTATATCCAAAACTATGAAACTTTGGATGTAGCTGGTGGAAAAATTAGAATAACCTATAATGACACATCAACTGAAGAAAAAGATATTGAATTGAGTATGGTTTCAGGATTCGATAATACAGTATTAGGTCCACAAACTTTAACAGTAACTTATGAAGGAAAAACAGCAACTTTTGAAGTAACAATAGAAGCTGAAAAAACAGCTAAATTAGATAAAACAAATATAGAATTAAATGCTGGAGAAGAAACGACTTTAACAATTATAACAACACCAGATAATGTAGATAAATCTTACAAAATGCAAATAGAAAACAGTTCTGTTGTAAGTGTAGAAAAAACAGACACATTTGGAGTATTAAAATTAACAGGTCTAGCGAAAGGTACAGCTAAAATAAGCTTTGTAGTTACAGTAGATGGTACAGATTTTGAATTAGAGTGTAATGTAACTGTCAATGCACCTGATATACCAGTAACTGAAATAAAATTGAACAAATCAGAAATAACATTAGAAAAAGGACAAACAGATACTATTACAGCTACAATTCTTCCTGAAAATGCCACAAATAAAAAATTTAATTGGACTACAGATGATAAAGACGTTGTAAGCCTAATATCTGCAGAACAAGGAACTTTAACAATTGAAGCTATGTCAAAAGGAACATCAACAATAACAGCAACTACTGAAGATGGAAAACATCAGGCAATATGTAAAGTTACAGTAACAGATAACGAAACAGCAGAGGCTGAAATAAGTCTAGACAAAACAAATGAAACAATAGCAAAGGGAGAAACTTTAGAAATAACAGCAAATATATTAGGAGAAAACCAAAATGTAAATTGGGAAACTAGTAATTCAGTTATTGCCAAAATAACAAAAGTAGAAAATAATAAAATAACAGTAACAGGCTCAATAGCTGGAACTGCAACAATAACAGCAACTGCTGAAAATGGAAAAACTGCAACCTGTGAAGTAAATGTAGTATATCCTATTACGGGAGTAACAATCAGCCAAGAATCAGAAACAATACAAATCGGAAGCGAAACACTTTTAACATCAATACTAAATCCAATAAATGCAACCAACCAAAATCTTACTTGGACTTCGAGCCATGATACAGTAGCAAAAGTAGATAATTATGGTAAAGTAACAGGATTAAAAGTAGGAAACACAACAATAACAGTTACAACAGAGGATGGAAATAAACAAGCAACATGTGAAGTAAATGTAATAGATCCAAAGGCAGAAACATCATCATCAGAATTTACATATACAACACAAAACAATAAAATACTTATAACTGGATATACTGGTTCTAACACAGAGGTCGTAATCCCAGAAACAATAAATGGAAAAACCGTAGAAGAAATAGGAAATGGATATTCAAAAACAACTGGTTTTGACAATGTAACTTCAATTATATTGCCTGACACAGTTAAAAGAATTAATAGACAAGCATTTAGCCAATATTCTAATCTTACTAACATTGATTTGAAAAATGTAGAAGTAATTGATGTATCAGCTTTTAAAGAAACAGGCTTAACAAAAATAACATTGCCAGAAACATTAACAACAATAGGTGATTATGCTTTCCAGAAATGTACAAACTTAGAATGTAATATAATAATTCCTAATTCTGTTACTTTAATGGGAAAATATTGTTTTGCAGAGTGTTCTAAAATAAAAACAGTAAAATTTTCTGAAAATTGTAGTACAATTCCAGAACGTGCTTTTTATAAGAGTGGTCTAACAGGTCCTTTAGTATTTCCAGAAGGAGTAGTAACCATTGATGCATATAGTTTTTATAGTACACAATGTACAAGCGTTAAATTTGCAGATAGTATAAAATATATTTACCAAAATGCTTTTAGACAATGTAGTTCTAAAATGGAAGGAGAATTAGTTTTACCTAAAAATTTAGAACACTGGGGAGACGCATTATTTGATCACGCAAGAAATTGTACAAATACAACCATAATGATTCCTAAAACCTTAAAATATATAGGTGGAGATGCATCACCTACAAAATATCCTGATACTTATAGAAAAGAAAACACAGGTTATGGAACACATACATTTTATGATATTGCAACAAATTCTTTAAAAGAGTTCGTTGTAGAAGAAGGAAATGAATACTACCAAGCAGTAGATGGAGTTCTATTTAGTAAAGATATGAAAAGATTAGTTGCATTTCCATCAGCTAAGACAGTGGAAAACGGATTTTATGAAATTCCAGAAGGTGTAGAACAAATTGATGAACTATCATTTAGTTTGGCAGGATATGCCGGATTTGCTGGAAACTTAAAAACACTAAAATTGCCTAGTACATTTAAAATTAGCGAATATGGACCAGATAATATTATGTGTAAAGATCCAAGTACTGCTCAAGTTTGTTATAATACACTTAGTGTAGGTTTATATATATATAATGGTATAAACGAAGTAATAGTTAATGAAGATAATCCAAACTTTAAATCTGTTGATGGTTGTGTATATTCAAAAGATGGATCAACTTTATGGTATGTACCTTTACAAAAAACAGGAACATTAAACATACCTGAAGGAACTACAAGAATAGCAAGAGGAGCATTTGCTGAAGGTTACAGCTCTTGCCCATTAGCAATAACAGGTTTAAATATTCCTGCCAGTCTTGTAGAGATAGAAGAAGATACTCTTCCTTGGATAAATAAATTACCAAGTAGATGTACTATTACAGTTGATGAAAATAACCCATATTGGACAGTAAATTCCAGTGGAGATATCGTAGAAAAATAATAAATGAGGTACAAAGATGAATAAAATATCAAAAATATTTATATTAACATTATTTAGTATATTAATTTTAATTACAACTTCAATGGCAGCAGATAGTTCTTACCAGATAGAATTGCTTCCGAATAAGACAGAAGTAATAAAAGGAGAAGCCTTTTATATAACAATAGAAATTGATCCTTCTACTGTTGAGGGAGGTATTGGAGCATATACAGCAGAAATAAAATACGATAGTAATGTATTTGAAATTACCAAATTAGAAGGGCTTGGCAATTGGGAAACACCAATTATAAATGATGGGAAAATAATAGCTACTACTAATGATGGAGAATGTGTTACTACAAAACAAGAAATAGCAAAAATAACTTTTATTGCTAAAACAGATATCATTAATACAACTTCAGAAATACAAGTAGAAAATTTTCAATCATCAAATGTAGAAACTATTGAGACTGCAGAAAATAAGAAAGTCGAAATTGGCATAAAACAAGAGGAAATTAATCCAGGTGAAGAACAAAATAATAATACTCCTGGTCAAAGCACTAATACAAATAAGCAGGATTCTCTTGCTAATTCAAATTTACCATTTGCGGGAATGCAAAATACCATTATACCAATCATTTCAGTAATTATCTTAATTGCAATAACTGTTGCTTACAGAGTATATAAAAAAAATCATGAAAAATAAAAAAGTTAAATGCTACTTCAGTTAATAAAACTGAAGTAGCATTTTAATTTATCCTATTTTATTCTTATTATAATTCTTTAAATACATCTACAATTTTAAGCAAAGCTTCTATTTTCTCTGGTGATAAATTCTCTATTTTTTCAGAAAGTTCTATTTTTTGTTTTACCTCTTTATTTGTAATAAAATCTTTATATAATATATTTGGTGTAATTCCTAAAAAATTCATTAAATCTATATCTGTTCTCTTACTTGTTCCATCTTTTGCAGTTTCTAATTGAGAAATAGTTTTTGTTGATTTTGATAACTCTTCTGCTAGTTTTTCTTGAGTTAGATTTTTCTTTAATCTATATTCTTGAAAAGTTTTACCAAATTTTTTATTAATTTGCTCACTTGTTATTCCTTCCATGTCCTAGCTCCTTTTTCTTTTTATTATATTGAAACTAGCGGAAAATATACACACAGTAATAACTACATATACTTCCATAAATTTTTAGTAAACAAATAAAACAAAATCTTGAAATTATTGCATTCATATGTTAATATATGTACTAGTTGTTATATGTAGTCAATAGCTACACGCATACATTTTTCATCCAGGTACAGACTACATACAAAAGGAGGTATTACATGTTTAAATCTAAAACAAAAAAGCTACTTATTACTATTATATGTGTTCTAATTAATATATTTATATCCTTTACAATAACTAATTTATTAGGAATATCTAACACTATTGTTATTAAATCATATTGTATTGTTTATCACGATATTACGTGGGAAGTTATTATATTTATGCTCTTACTACTTATAGAAGCTTTTGTTTATGAACATTATAATAAACAGTATTAAATTTTAAAAATTATTTTATAACAAAAAACCTACTCTATAATAAATAGAGTAGGTCCTATTTTTTTATCTTTATTCTTATTTTTTATTTATTCTTTTCCTTCATTTTTTTATTCATCTTTTCTAACTCTAAATTAGACATTTCCTTTACGGAATAATAATCACCATGATTAATACAAGAAATAATCGATTTTAAAAAACTGATGTAATCTTCGTCTTTTACCATAATTTTACATACCCTCTTTTTTTAAATTTTTTTAAATGAATAATTTCTTCATTTTTTGTGTATAACTAATAGTGTTACTTTTTCAAGAAGATAGTATCATATTTTAGTTGTTAGCTCAAGTTTTTTTATTATTTTTAGTAATTTTTTCCATTTTTTTATTCGCAGTGTTACTGTGTTCACCATTTTCTTCTCGCTTGTTATACTAATACTGATACTTAACTTCTTATTATGGAGGTATAAAAATGGACTCTGTTTCTAAATCCAACATTGATAAAATCTTTGGTAAGATATTAAGAGATTATCGTATAAAATCCAATTTTACACAAGAACAACTTGCTGAAAAATTGGGCATTTCTGTAAAATATATTTCCAGAATCGAAAATGGTAATAATGGAATAAAAACTCAAACTCTAATTAAATATATGAATATTTTAGGGATTACTCCCAATAGATTATATAAAGAATTTCTAATAAATCCTGACATTCAAAAAAATATTGTATTGTCAGAAAAGATAGAGAATTTATCTGATGAAAAGAAAGCTTTCGTTTCATCTATTATAGATTTATTAAATAATTTATAATTTCTAATAAATTTTTTAAAAAACTGTAGCCTAAATGACTACAGTTTTTAATTTACTTTTTTATATTATTCTTGCCAAAATGCTTTATATGTCTTATAAGCTGCATATATATCATATTTACTAGTTACCTCATAAGGTGCATGCATTGAAAGAACTGGAACACCACAATCGATTACATCTGCCCCTTTGTTAGCTAAAATGTAGGCAATTGTTCCGCCTCCACCAACGTCTACTTTTCCTAATTCTGCAATTTGGTATTTAATATCATTTTTTTCCAATACATTTCTTACCCATGCAACATATTCTGCATTAGCATCAGAAGCTCCTGATTTTCCTCTTGCACCAGTATATTTGTTTAAACTAATTCCTTTTCCCAAAAATCCAGCATTGTGTTTATCTGATACAGAAGCATAAATTGGATCAAATCCTGCATCTACATCAGAAGATAACATTTTTGAGAAACAAAATACCTTATCCAATAAATTAGGTTTATTAACTCCTAATTTATTTAATATTTCAGAAATAAAGAAATCAAACATGTGAGATTCCATCCCTGTATTTCCCATACTTCCTATTTCCTCTTTATCAGATAAAATACAAACTGCTGTATTTTTTACACTATCTAGCTCCATCATTGCTGCCAATGAAGTATAAGCACATACCTTATCATCTTGGCCATAAGCTGCTACCATACTACTATCGAATCCTAAACTTCTAGCTCTAAAACTTGGAACTAATTCAATTTCTGAACTAGTCAAATCAACTTCTGTAATTCCATATTTTTGATTAAGAATATTTAAAATATTCAATTTTACTTTTTCAGAAACTTTTTTATCATTATAAGGTATACTTCCTATTAATAAATTTAAATCTTCTCCATCAATTCCATTTTTTAATTTTTTCTCCATTTGCTCTTGTGCTAAATGAGGTAATAAATCTGTAATTGTAAAGATTGGGTCATTCTCATCTTCTCCAATATTAATTTCAATTTTTTCTCCATTTGTCTTTACAATAACACCATGCATACTAAGTGGAATTGTTGTCCATTGATATTTTTTAATTCCTCCATAATAATGAGTTTTAAAATAAGCTAAACCTGTATCTTCATATAGGGGATTTGGTTTTAAATCTAATCTTGGCGAATCTACATGTGAACCAATAATATGTAGTCCTTCATCGATTGCTCTCTCCCCTATTATTGCTAAATACATACTTTTTTCTCTATTTATAAAATAAATTTTGTCTCCTGGTTTTAAAGTTTCATATTCCATAATGTCTTTATAACCATTTTCATCTGCTAGCTTTTTTGCTTGTTTAACAAACTCTCTTTCTGTTTTTGCAACATTTAAAAAATTCATATATTTTTGTGAAACGTCAAATATTTCTTCTTTTTGTTTATCATCTACTTTCTCCCATCCATCTTCTTTTTTATTAAAAAGTTTTTGTTTTAATTCTTCTCCCATATTCTTCCTCCCTTGGCTAACTTGGAATAGTTTTTATTTAACTATTCCATTATTTTTTTATCAGTATATCACTATTTTTTTTATTTTTCCACAGTTTTTATAATTTATTCTAAAAACTTGGTTATACTAATTCTAGTTCAATTTTAAGAGACAATTTTTAGAAAATACTGAACTATGATTATGCTATTTTTAGAGGTGGATTTTATGGATTCTTTATGGATATCTGATTATCATGATAATAAACAACTTAAGCCTATTTCTTTTCAAAATTTGCATACAGAGAAAGATTTATTAGAAACCGATGTTGCTATTGTAGGTGGTGGAATTTTTGGTACTACTTGTGCATATTATTTAACTAATTTAGGATATAAAGTTACTATCCTTGAAAAAGACAAAATCGGAACTAAAGCTACTGGTCATACAACTGCAAAAATAACAAGTGCTCATGGATTATTTTATGACTATCTAACAAATTCTTATAATAAAAAATTTGCTAGAGATTATTTAGAAGCAAATGAAGAAGCAATTAAAAACATAAAAGAGATTATTGATGTAGAAAAAATTAAATGTGATTTCACTTATCAAAACAGTTATGTTTATACAACTAAAAAAGACGATTTGAAAGCTATAAAAAAAGAAATCAAAGCAGTTGAAAATTTAGGTTATAACTGCGAATTTGTAACTAAAACTGGCTTACCCTTTGAAATTGAAGGTGCTATTTGTTTTAAAAATCAAGCACAATTTCATCCTTTAAAATATATAAATGGTTTGGCTAACTGTATTTTATCGAAAAATGGTCAAATTTTTACAGATACAACTGTTACTGATGTTGAAAAAATAGAAGACTTTTATTTGACTTCTACAGAAAATTTTAAAGTAAAATCAAAATATGTTATTATAGCAAGCCATTATCCATTTATCAATTTCCCAGGATTTTATTTTGCAAAAATGTATCAATCTACTTCTTATTTAATTGCTATTGATCCAAAAAAGACTTTATTTAATGGAATGTATATTTCTGCTAGCGATCCTGTATTCTCTTTTAGAACAGCTAAATATCATGGAAAAGATTTATTATTGATTGGTGGAGGAGAGCATAAAACTGGTCAACCAACTTCTTATCAAGATAGTTATGGCCTATTAGAGGCTGAAGCTAAAAAATACTATCCTAATTGTGAAGTTTTATTTCGCTGGAATACTAGAGATTGTATTTCCTTAGATAAAATCCCCTATATTGGTCATTATTCTTCTATAATGCCACATATGTTTGTAGGAACAGGTTTTAAAAAGTGGGGAATGACTTTATCGAATGTAGCTGCTAACATTATTACTGATATGATTTGTGGTAAATCTAATAAATTTTCTTATCTTTTTGACTCTTCTCGTTTAAAACCTGTTAAAAATATTGATGAAATGAAGAATATTTTAGTGCAGTCTACTAACTCTCTTTTATTAAATAAATTAAGACCTGCCAATATGAGTTTTGATGAAATTGCAAATAATTCTGGTAGTATTATTGAAGTAAATAATACTAAAGTTGGTGTTTATAAAGATCCTAATGGCAAGATTTTTGCCGTAAAACCAACTTGTACACATTTAGGCTGTTTACTTTCTTGGAACGATGTAGATAAAACTTGGGATTGCCCTTGTCATGGCTCTAGATTTAATTTTGATGGTAAAAATTTATATGACCCTGCTTTTAAGGATTTGGAAGTATTTCACCTAGAAAATTAATTTTTACTTTTTTATCTTTTTAATAGCTTCTTTTTGGTTTTTTTGCTTATTTTTGTTGTTTTGTAGCTTTTTTTTTGCTACAATTCTTTTAGATAAATCATATATTTATATGTTTATTTTTTGTTTATTGAACTAGATTTCTCCTTAAAAAGTAATCTAGTTCTTTTTTTATAATATTTTTAATTGAATAAAAAATATCATTATGATAATATATTGTTGAAAATAGAAAGGGGGAAATTTATAATGAACAATAATATAAGAATTATCTATCTTTATGTAATATCTTTTATAACTTTAGCCATGATTGTTACTGGAATAACATCAACAGTAAATAATATAGCATCTTATTTTTATCCAGATGATTATGTGTTTTTTAGAGAATATGATTATGACGATGATTATAATGATAATTACTCATATGAAATTGAAAAAGAAAATTATAAAACAGAAAAAATTAAAGATTCAGTAGTATCATTAGTTGTTGTAGTCATGGGGGCAGTATTGTATAAATATCACTGGAATCTGGTAAAAAAAGAAGGATTAAGCAATAATTCAAACTAATCTATAAAAAATAGGAGGAAAGATAATATGGCTATTTTAATGATATCATTAGGATTATTGATATTTATTGTTCCTATAGCAATTATAGTACTTATAGTACATGCTATATCAAAGAAAAATAAAGATAAAAAAGATTTTGAGACTGTAATGAGAAGTATATACATATATTCAATATTAATAATAACTTTTATCGTAATTATATTTGGAACAATTTCAGCATTTAGAATTGGGTTAGATGTATTATTACCTGAAAAATATGCAAATACATCATATAATTCTCAAGAAAGAATGCAAAATAGTAACATGATTGATTTATTAACAAATATTTCAGCTGTAGTTACTTGTTTGCCTGTATTCATTTACCATAATAAGTTAGCTAAAAAATATAGAGAAATAAAAATAAAAGATAATGTTTAATATGATGATTATAAAAAACTACTAATACTTTTTAGTAGTTTTTTATTGATTAATATTCTATTCCGATTTTTCATAAAGTTTTGTACTCTACGAAAAACAAAAAAAGCTTTCATCTAGCTTTTTGCAGCTACTTCACACATTTTTTGTTATTATAATAACTATATTTTTAAACTGTTATTCTTTTGCTATTTTATTATTTTCAACTATTGATATTTCTATACTTTATTGTTATAATTTCAATATAATAATTTTGGTAGAGTACAAAACTTCATGAAAAAACAAAGGAAGAGGTGATAAAAAGTGGAGAAAAAACAAGGAGGAATCACGCTTATTGCATTGGTAATAACAATAATTGTATTGCTAATTTTAGCGGGAATATCCATTTCTACTTTAACAGGAAATAACGGAATATTAAAACAAGCTCAAGAAGCAAAAGTGCAAACAGAAAAAAGTTCATTAATAGAACTGATACAAATAGATATAGTTGAAGCACAGACAAATACAAATGGAGATATAACAAAAAAACAAGTAAAAGATATATTAGACGAGTATTTTAATAATGTTCCAGAAGAATTGCCAGATAGTATAGTAGATTTAGAATTAATAGCTAAAGATGAATATGGTGGATATAAAATAATGGGATCAGAAATTTATTCTGGAGATTTATCAGAAAAAATTGAGCCAGGTTCAACATTGGCAGAAAAAATTACTTCAATTAATTATGGGGACTATATAAATTATAATGTTGATTTATCGATTGATGGAGATCAAGATGGAGATACAACCGACATAGATGATTGGCGAGTTTTTTATAAAGATGAAAATGGAAATGTTTTTATAATAGCAGCCGATTATGTGCCTACCACAAATCCAATATTAGATAATGCTTTGAACCAGATAGGTATAATTAATATAGGAAAAACATATCCTATTAGATGGTCATTAAATAATTCTACTGCAAGTGAAATAGATACAAATGTATCAAATCTATTTAAGTTTGGATTTAATTACAGTAATGCTCTTTCAAATTACAATATGCGCTTAACATCCAAATTATTAGATACGAATATATGGAGTGGATTTGCAATAGGAGCAAAAGGAGCTACTGCAATAGGTGGACCAACACTAGAAATGTATATGTCAAGCTGGAATGAAAAAGGATATACTAAGTTATATTGTAATAATAGTACAAATGAGGGATATTATATTGGAACATCTGATTCTCCAACAGATTCATATATTTCAATAAAATCAGATGTTAATGGATATGGTGATACTTTATATTATCCACATAAAAGTGAATATGATAATAGCTGTTTTGGTTACTGGCTAGTTGCACCTTCTGTCAATAATCAAGAAGAATCTGCTAGAGAACAATATGCGATAGACTGTACAGGAGAAGTACTTAGTGTTCTTTACCATACTGACTGGTATGCTGTTCGTCCTTTAGTCTGTTTACCATCAGGAACGCAAGGAACTCAAGATGAAAATGGAACTTGGCAAATACAACAATAAATTTTTTTATAATAATCTCCATATTATTAGTTATAAAAGTTTATTGCAAAATATAATACAAAAGAATTTGACAACAGATTTCATAATTTGTTGTCTTTTTTTGTGCCTATTTTTCTGAATGGAGAAAAGTTGATATGCAAAAAGAAATAATAAAAAAATATCATTTTATTTATACAATTACAATAATATAGATAATTTTAAAAATGAGGTTGCTTTATAAATAGCATTTTAGTAAAATAAAAAGGGGGATGATAAAAAATGAAAAAATTAATAATAGCAATTATACTTGTTTTTATTCTAATAATATCAATATTAGGATATCAAGTAATAGTAACAGATAATCAAGAAGCGGAATTAGTCGAGATATCATCAAGAGCAGAACTAGAAGCAATATATAATAGAGACGTACCTGAAATTAGTATACCTTCTAAATTATTGACATTACCATTTAGTTTCTTTTACGAAAGACCAAGAGTTTTTACTACGTACAATGTGGTAACAAATAGTTCAGGAATAACAGATGATCTTGATAGTGGGGCAGTATTTTCACAACCACAATTTTCACAACCACAAGCAGACTCTACAACAAGCACGCAATCTGCGAAAGAATATTCAACAACCACTATACAAGTAGAAAATGTAGATGAGGCAGATATAACAAAAACCGATGGAGATTACATATATTCTTTGTCAGAAGATAAAGTAATTATTACAGATGTAAAAGATGAAACACAAATAAAAATAGCATCTGAAATAGAACCAGAATATAATAATATGATTCCATCAGATTTACTTTTATATAATGACAAATTAATTGTGATTAGTGATGAAACAAAATACACATCATCATACTATTATAATAATAATGATAATTCAACAGTTGTAGCAGTATATGACATTTCTGATAGAGAACAACCCAAAAAAATAAAAGACTATCGATTAGAACAACCATATTATACATCTAGATGTATTGATGGAAGATTATATGTTATTTCATCAGGTTATTTAAAAGAAGAAAATGATGAAATTGTAACTTATTATTATGAAGACGGAAAACAAATTGATCCAGGATATAAAAACATAAA
>CALYAH010000046.1 GCA_944393455.1 uncultured Clostridia bacterium | reverse complement strand
CACCTCTAATTAATACAACACTGTGTTCTTGTAAGTTATGTCCTATACCTGGGATATAAGATGTAACTTCATAACCATTAGAAAGTCTAACTCTGGCAACTTTTCTTAAAGCTGAGTTTGGCTTCTTTGGTGTAACTGTTTTAACAACTGTACATACTCCTCTTTTTTGTGGAGCTCTATTGTTTGTTAATTTTTTGTTTTTAGAGTTCCATCCATGTTGAAGAGCTGGAGCTGTTGATTTTGTTACTCCTGTTTTTCTTCCTTTTCTTACTAATTGATTAATTGTTGGCACTTAAATTTCACCTCCTATTTATATTTTTTATTTTAGATTGTTATATTTTTGTAATATAACTTCTAAAAATTCTTGTTTTTGTTACGGAATTGCATAATACAAGCAATTTACAATAACGAATTATATTTTATCATGTTTATCTATATAAGTCAATAAAAACTTGGAATTTCTTCCAAGTTTTTACTTATATTATTTGTTTTTGATTTTTCTCTTATTATCTACTTTCGTCAGAATCTCTTTCTTGATTATTTTTTCTTTCTTGCTTAACTTCTTCTTTTATATTATCTTCCCTGTCTTTTACATAATCTTGTATCATGTCATATTTATAAGCTGTTCTAAATTTTTCAGATGTATTTTTGTTTGAAACTTTACTTTCTTCTTCGTTTTCTTTTTCTACATTATTTCTTCTATTCATCCAAGCTTTAAATTTCTTAATTGGGTGTCTCCAACTAATTTTCTCATCCACTTTAACTAGTGCTGTTTCATTTTCTACATTACTATTCAATTTGTTTTTTACTTTGTTAAAAATTCCTGTTTTAGTTTCTTTTTCGCTTTCTTCTTTTCCTTGAACTTTTTGAAGAGATCTATTATAAAAGTCTTCTTTTTTTGCATATCCCTTTGCAATCTTATTAAGTGATTTATTTAAATTAATATCTCCCTTTTTAAAGTCCTTTCCATCAGCTTTATAATGATAAAAACCTTCTTTTGCTAATTTGTCAATAAATTCACTTGTTATTTCTGTTCTTTCTTCATCTTTATCAGCATCACTTTTTTCTCCTACATTGACTCTTTTCATCATCATGTCTTTGTTTATTTTGTATTTACTTTCAGCTTCTGGAATCTCTTTTAACATAATCTCATTAATTCTAGCTTTATCTTTTATTTCATCTAATCCTTCTAATTCCTTCTTAAGGCCTTCTATTTTTTCGTTTGCTCTTACCATTCCTTTTAGGTTATTTTCTATTTCTGGTTTTTCTTCCATAACCTTTCTTAATGTTTCCAATTGAGCTTGCTCTTTATGTATTTTATTTAATTGCCTGCTATACTTTACAGCCATTGCTTTATCTATATGTGCTTTTAATTCAGGATCTTTTTCTATTTCTTTAAAATGTTCTTGCACTTTATCTTGTGCATTATTTAAAATATCTTCTATTTTTTTACCTTTTGTTTTTATTTCTTTTTGTTTAGCTTTTAATTTCTTTATATTTTCTTCTTCTGTTTTAACAGCTTGCGGTTGCTTATCTTCTTCTGCTCTTTTTTTACGAATTTCTGCATCTTCAATTTGTCTTCTATTAAGTTTTAAGTCCTCCTTAAGTTTTTCCATCCCTTTTTCGAATTTAGCTAGTTTTAATTCAAAAGCCTTTTTATCCTCCATATATTGCTTGTTTGAGTCTTTATTTAATTCCATTTAAAACTCCTCCTTTTATACTTCTTCATCATCTTCATCGTCTTGTAATAATTCTTCTAAGTCCATTTTCATATCTTCTAATTTTATTTTTAAATCCACTAATTCTTCAGGTGTTAATTCATTTAAATCCTCTTTTGTTAATTCAATATCCATAATATCTTTTTCCATATTACTATCTCCTTTCTTTCTCTTATGTAGACCATTCAACTAATATTATACCATTTTTTTCTATTTTGCACAATAGTTTTATGTAAATTTGATTATTTTTTAACGAAATTGTAATATTTTAGTAAAATTTGTAATAATTAAGGAGCCAATAAATTTGGCTCCTTTTCATTTTTTATCAAATTCTAACAAGCTCCTTTCCGCAAGCTTTTGATATCTTTGCTTTTTATCTTTTATCTTTTTTCCTTCTAATTCTGGTAATATTCCAAAATTTGCATTCATTGGTTGAAATTTTTTATTTGGCGTTGAAATATATTTTGCTAAAGCTCCTATAACCGTATTTTCTGAAAATACAACCTTATCTGCCGGATGTTTTTTTACTCCGTCCCCAAAAACACCCTTCTCAAAATTCTTTATTGCATTTAGTGCTGCTACCATTCCTGATGAAATTGATTCTACATATCCTTCTACTCCTGTAATTTGTCCTGCAAAATATATGTTATTATTCGATTTTAAATTGTAGGTTTCATCTAATAACTTAGTTGAATTAATATAGGTGTTTCTGTGCATTACTCCATATTTTACAAATTCTGCATTTTCTAGTCCTGGTATTTTGCTAAATATTCTTTTTTGTTCTCCATATTTCAAATTTGTTTGAAATCCAACTAAATTATACATACTAGCTTGTTTATCATCTTGTCTTAGTTGTACTAGTGCATATGGTCTTTTAGCTGTTCTTGGGTCGTCAAATCCTACTGGTTTTAATGGTCCAAATCTTAATGTGTCTATGCCTCTTTTTGCCATAATTTCAATTGGCATACATCCTTCAAATATTTCTCTTTTTTCAAATTCATGTAAGGTTACCACTTCTGCTTCTACAAGCTCTTTCCAAAATTCTTCATATTCTTCTTTGTCCATTGGAAGATTAATATAACTTTGTTCTTCTTTTTCTTGATTTGCTAATCTTTCTTTCCACTCTTCAATTGTTTCTTCTTTTTTCTTTTCTTGGCTATATCTATCTCCATAAAAAGCAATATCAAAATTGATACTTTCTTTACTAACAATTGGAGCCGCTGCATCGTAAAAGTACAACTTATCTTCTCCAGTTATTTTTGCAATTTGTTTAGCAAGTCCTTCTGAAGTAAGTGGCCCTGTTGCAATAATTACAATTCCCTCTTTTGCTATTTTTTTAATATTTGTTACTTCTTCATGAATAATTTCAATTAATGGATTTTTTTCTAACTCTTCTGTTACTCTTTTAGAAAAAATTTCCCTATCTACCGCTAGAGCTTGTCCAGCTGGCACACTTGTTTCATCTGCTATTCTAATAAGTAAAGAATCTAACCTTCTTAATTCTTCCTTTAACAAACCACAAGCATTTGTTAATAGATTTGATTTAAACGAATTACTACATACTATTTCTGCCAAATTTTTATTAGAATGTGCTGGTGAAAATTTTATTGGTTTCATTTCATACAATTTTACTTTAATTCCTTGTCTAGCAATTTGGTAAGCTGCCTCACTCCCTGCTAGTCCACCACCTATAATAGTTATATAATTTTCCATGCTTCTCCTCTTTTTTAATTTGGGATGTTTTTTGGGTCGGAGTAAAAAAACATCTTTTCCAAATTTATTACTTTTTAACTTTTTCTTTAATGATGTTTTAGAGATGTTTTTTTACTCCGTCCCAAAAAACATCCCAAAAAACATCTCTAAAAACATTACTGAAATAAGTCCATTATCTCATCTTGTGATAATTTACTAATAAATGTTGTTTTAGTATCTAACATATTGTCTGCCAATTTTGCTTTCTTTTCTTGTAATTCATATATTTTTTCTTCTATCGAATTTTTAGTAATTAGTTTGTATACTTGAACATTATTTTTTTGTCCAATTCTATAAGCTCTATCTGTTGCTTGATTTTCAGTTGATATATTCCACCATGGATCATAATGAATTACCATATCCGCTCCTGTTAAATTTAGACCTGTTCCTCCTGCTTTTAATGATATCAAAAATACTTTTATTTCTGGATTTTCATTAAATTCATCAACCAAATTAATTCTTTCGTCTACTTTAGTTGCTCCTGTTAATTTAAAATATTTTATATTCCTTTGTTTTAATTCTTTTTCTAAATATTCAAACATAGAAGTATATCCTGAGAACAATAATATTTTATGCCCACTATTTGTCGCCTCTTGAACAATTTCTATACATTGTTCTAACTTACTGCTTCCATCTTTATATCCATTTATAAATAAACTTGGATGGCAACAAATTTGTCTTAATCTTGTTAACGCAGCCAATATCTGCATGTGACTATTTTGGTATCCATTTAGCTCAATTTGTTCTGCCAAATCTTGTTTTGCCTGTGCCAAATAATTTAAATATAAATTTCTTTGTTCTTCTCCCATCTCATTGTTTAATACTGTCACTGTCTTATCTGGCAACTCTGTCAATACTTCTTTTTTATTTCTTCTTAATACAAATGGTTCAATTAACATTTTCAGTTTTGCCATTGCTTTTTCATCATTATCTTTTACAATTGGCGTTTCATAAGTATTTTTAAATTTTCGATATGTAAATAAATATCCTGGCATAATAAAATCGAAAATTGACCACAATTCTGACAAAGAATTTTCAATTGGTGTTCCTGTTAACGCATATCTTGTATCTGCCTTTATCTGTTTTATTGATTTTGCATTTTGTGTGTTACTATTCTTTAAGTATTGAGCTTCATCTGCTATTACAAATCTAAATTTATAGTCTAAACTTTTATATAGCTCAATATCTCTTTTTAATAAATCATAAGATGTAATTACTAAATCATATTGATTCATTTCTTTTATTTGTCTCTTTCTCTCTGCCTGTGTTCCTCGAATGACTAAAGTTTTTAATTCGTTTGTAAACTTAGTTGCTTCGTTTTGCCAATTTAGTGTTAACGAACTTGGTGAAATAACTAAGCTCGCTCTTTTATTTTCTTCTTTTGAGTCTTGTACATAATCTACAATAACAGATAACATTTGAATAGTTTTTCCCAGTCCCATGTCATCTGCAAGTATTCCACCAAAATGATAATAATCTAATATTTTAAGCCACTTATATCCTGTTTTTTGATAATATCTTAATATAGAATTTAAGTTTTCTGGAATCTTTATATCTTCTTCTAACTGTTCTTTATCTAATCTATTAACAATTTCTTTGTATTCTGCATTTTTTATAATTTCTGTTCCCTTAATTCCTTTTAACAATTGATTTAGATATAAACTTCTGTTAACTGGTAGTCTAATTTCTCCACTTTCTAATTCTTTATAATCAATATCCATACCAGTTACTAATTTATCTAAAAACTCAATTTCCTTATTATCTTGTAAACTGATAAAACTTCCATCTTTTAGTCTATGATATTTCTTTTTTAAAGAATATTTTTCCATAATAGATTTTAATTCTTTTTTATCGATATTCATTTCTTCTAAATTAATCGATAATAAATCGTTTTCTATTTTTACTCCCAAAGCTCCCATTTTAGGTTGTCTTATCTGCTTGCCTTTGAAATTATCAGTTACTAATACTTCAAATTTTTGCATATAGTAATTAATATCTTGTGTTAAAAATTCATATATTTTATCATTATCTGGTAAAATAAATCTTAAATTTTTTACATCTAACATAAAACCTGTTTGTCTAAATACATTTAAAGCTTTTGTTTCTTTTATCATATTTCTTGGAAAATTAATTTTTGTCTTTTCATCTAATGGATTAAATTCTTTTTCTTCATAAGAAAACTTAACTTCTGCTACTAAATAATCATTTTTATCAAAATCTAAAAAGACCTTTACCATTAATTCTTTTGGTTTATATTTTTCTATTTCTTCTTCTGGTATATTTTCAATTGTTATAGCATTTTTTACTTTAGGCATAATGATAGAAAATAATTGTGTTAATTCATTCTTTCCAAAATTTACTTCTGCCATATAGTTTTGTCTAAAAAGTTCTAATAATTTTAAATTTATATTTTCAAATTCCTTTGTACATCTATATATTTTTTTATCATCCAAAATATATTTATAATTTTTCCCTTTTATAATAGTTACATTATAAATTTCTATATTAGGAATAATAACATACTTATCTTCTTCTATCTTTTTTAATTTAAATTGTATTTTTGGTTGTTCTTCTGTAAATTCTATAACTCCTGAATTGTAATCTTTTTGAAAATCTACTTTTCTTCCTTTCAATACATCAAACAAATCATCAATAGCACTGTTTCCAACAATTATGCTTGTCTCACTTAATGCTTTTCCATAATATTTATAGTTGCTATTTGAATTAGAATTTGCATACTTAATAATTTCTGCATATTTCATTATAAATTCTAGCATTTTTTTGCTTTCCTCTTCAAAAGCATCTTCTAAATGAATAAACTGTAACTTTTCTCCATATCGATAAAATTCCTTATTTAACATTCTTGTATAAAATTCAGATAAATTTTTAATTTTATACATCTTTTTATTACCTATTTTAAATTCAATTTTCATGTCTCCTGAAAATTTATCATAAAATATTTTAGGTTCAATTTTTATTGTTCCTGGTTTTTTAAGTTTTTCTTCTTCACTAATTCCATCGATTTCTTCATTATAAAAAATGTTGACAATTTGTTTAAAATTTCTATAACTCTCTAAACCTGTTGTGTGATTTACAGTTTTCCCTAATTCTTCATTTTTATTTTTATATTCTTTTGAATATTTTGAATTTTCATTGAACTCCATTACACTTGCCAATGTATGTTTGCATATACCATAATTCTCATAGTAGTCTTCACATGTACATGTTATATCTTCTACTTCTCCATTTTTTACTTCTACAAAAGTCTTATAATTGGAGTTTCCTATTATCATTGCCCTTATTGAAAAATTTTTACTATTTTCATAGTTTGTATTTACGATTTTGACTCTTTTTGCTTCTACATATTTTTTTGCTTTTCCGTGTTTTTACTTCTCCTGCATCCTTGCATAGATTATCTAAAATCATTCCATTGATTAGCATTTTTTCTCCCTCACTTGGCAAATTATTATATAGTATTTTATTAAAAAAATCAAGCTATTTTTATTTTAAGTTTTAGTGTTTTTGCAATAATGGTTACTGTTCAACCTTAATTAAAATTTATATTAGTATAGAACACCGCGTAAGCGACCAAACGAGCTGAAAGCGAGTGCGATTGGAGCAACCTACATTTTATCTTATATTAATATGTTGCGACACACAAGGTGTTTTTTAATAATATAAATTTTAATTAAGGCTGAACAGTAACCAATAATAAAAAAAGACCAATAAAGAAATTTAATCTTTATCGGTTTTTTATATTTTATTTTACTAAGTCCTCCATATTATATAACCCTATTGGTTGTTTTATTAAAAAACTTGCTGCTTTTAATGCTCCTTCTGCAAAAACTTGTCTTGAATAAGATTTATGAGTAATTTCCAATGTTTCATTTTCGCCAAAAAACTGTACTGTATGTTCTCCTACAATATTTCCACCTCTAATAGAAGAAAATCCTATTTCGTTTTTACTTCTTTTTTCTCTTTTTTGCATTCTACTAAAATCATACTCTTTTTTTCCATCAAATACTTTATTAATTGCATCTGCTAAAAGAATAGCTGTTCCACTTGGTGCATCTATTTTTTGATTGTGATGTGTTTCCAAGATTTCTATATCACTTTTCTTTAATACTTTTGCTATTTTTTGTAAAATATTTGCCATTAAATTAATCTCTAAAGACATATTAGCGCTTCTAAAAATAGGTATTTCTTTTGATATTTCTTCAATTTGTTTTAATTGTTCTTCACTAAATCCTGTTGTTGCAATAACTATTGGTATTTTATTTTTCTTTGCATATTCTAAGATTCTAAAAGTAGCTACTGGAACAGAAAAATCTATAATAACATCTACCTTCTCTTTTATATTTTCTAAATCACTATAAATCAGAAAATCATTTTCTTTATTTTCTTTTAAATCAAATCCACAAACAATTTTGATTTCTTTTTGCTTTTTTACTGCCTCTATTATTTCTTTTCCCATTCTCCCGGTTTGCTCCATTTAATAGTACATTCATTTTTACTTCTCCTTTATATTATTTGATGCTTCTTCATAACTTCTTCTATTACTTTTTTATTCGCATCTGATAATTCAATTAATGGCAATCTTGGTTCGCCAAAATCATATCCCATTGCATTTAAAGCATATTTTACTGGTATTGGATTTACTTCTGCAAATAAACTATCGATTAAATCAATAACATCTAATTGCATCTTCGTTGCTTCTTTTATTTCTCCTTTAAAATATTTCATTGTCATATCATGCGTATATTTTGGCATTATATTTGATAAAACAGATATCACGCCTTTTCCCCCTAAAGAAAGAATTGGTATGATTTGGTCATCATTGCCAGAATAGATATCCAAATTTTCTCCACATAAACTTGCAATTTTAGCAACTTGTGATATGTTTCCACTTGCTTCTTTTATTGCTACAATATTTTCTATTTTAGAAAGTTCTAAGCAAGTTTCTGGTAAAATATTAACACCTGTTCTACTAGGCACACTATACATAATAATTGGTAAAGTAACTGCTTTTGCAATTTCTGTATAATGAGCAATTAATCCCTTTTGTGTTGTTTTATTATAGTACGGTGTTACTACTAATAGTGCATCTGCTCCCGCTTCTTCTGCGAATTTAGACATTTGAACAGAATCTTTTGTATTATTACTTCCTGTACCTATAATTACTTTCGTTCGTTTTGCTACTACGTCAATCGCAAATTTTATAGTTTCTTTCTTTTCTTCTTGTGACATAGTTGATGATTCTCCTGTTGTCCCACAAACAATAATAGCATCTACTTCATTTTCGATTTGAAACTCAATTAATTTTTTGAATTCATCAAAATTAACTCCATCTTCTGTAAAAGGTGTTGCAATTGCCGTTCCACAACCTTGAAATATTGTTTGTTTCATTTTTATCCCTCCTTTTTATTTTTTATTAATTTTTGATGTACCTCTTCTAATATATTATTTTTTATATTTTTTACTAGAACTTCAATTTTATAAAGTTATCCTTTTGTTTCTTTATTATAGTACAGATTAAACTTTGTAGCAATAAAAACTTGGAAAGATCTCAAAACTTTAGAAACTCATAAAAACCCCTTAAGATATTTTAAGAGGTTTTATATATAAAATTTATTATTTATTTTCACTTTTTTCTACATTTTCTACATCATGAACAATGCTAGTTTTTTTTTAGATTTTTTCAAATCTTTATAGTATTTTGCTATTAACTCGTCCAATTCTATGCTTAATTTATACGTAACATTATAATCGTCGCCTTGTTCTATGCTTTTATTCAATTTCTCTCTTAGTTTACAAATTTCATCATTTAACATACAACTCTCTCCTTTTTATTTTGTTATCTTCCGTATATTTATAAATTAACACATTATTTTCCCCAAGTCAAGTATTTTCAAGGGTTTTTGCCAACTTTCGTATGACAGTTTTTTGTCTTTTTCGACAATTTTAGACAGTAAAAAACGGTATTGTTTTCTTTTTCTAACAAATACCGTTTTTCCTACATTTTTTTATAAAACTATTTTATACATTTTCTCTTAATTTTTCACAATAGAAATCACCATTTTTTCCTCTTTAAATACATCTTGTAAAACTTGATTTAAATATTCTATATTAACTCCATCTATTTCCTCTAAATAATCAAAACTATTAATTCCTTTAAAATAATCAGATAAGAAGATTCTTGCTATATCTTCCACATCATTATATTCTTTTATATAACCTCCATAAATCATTTTCTTAATTCTTTCAAAGTCATGTTCGTTAATTCCTTTTTCTTTCATGTTTTTTACTTCAGCTTTAAAATTTGTATATAATTTTTCTGGATTAGGTGATTGTCCTGTTATAAGAATGTGTGCATAATTTTTTCCAAATTCATAGTCTAAACTTGGTTGTCCAAATAAAATTCCTTCTTTATACAATTTTTTGTATAATTCAGAACTTCTTCCTATTAAAAGATTTAATAAAATTTCGATAGATAAATGCTTCTTTACAATTTCATTTTTATTTTCTAGAGTGCATTTTTCTCTACTATCTTTTATTCCAATGGTATATAATGGTTGACTGACTTCTAATTTTTGTTCTATCTTTTCTTGCACAATACTTTCTGGTTCTTCTGGATAAATTCTTTTTATTTCTCCTTGGTTTGTTTTCTCAATTAAACGTTTTTTAACCTCTTCTAAGATTTCTTCTGGTTGAAAGTCACCAGCTATTACTAGAGCCATATTAGATGGATTGTAAAAAGTATTATAACATTTATATAAAATCTCTTTGTCTATTTTATTAATTGTTTCTATACTACCTGTTATATCTATTTTTATTGGATGATTGTGATACATTGCTTGCATTACATTTAAGTAAACTCTCCAATCTGGATAATCATCATACATCATAATTTCTTGGCCTATAATTCCCTTTTCTTTGTCTACATTCTCATCTGTAAAATATGGATGTTGAACATAATCCATTAATTCATCCATTGCTTCATAAAAGTTGTCTGTACATTCAAATAAATATGCTGTATGATTATTAGTTGTATATGCATTGGCATTGACACCTAATGATGTTAAAACATCTAAACTATTAGTTCCATTTTCTTGTTCAAATAATTTATGCTCTAAAAAATGTGCTACTCCATTTGGTACTTCAGTTTCTTTATTTTCACCTGGTACAATAAACTTATTATCATTTGAGCCATAATTTGTTCCCCAAATCATATATTTCTTCTGCACTCCTGATTTTGGGATAATCATAACAGTTAATCCATTATCTAACTTCTCTATATATACTTTTTCTTTCACTTTCAAATTCTCAATTACTTGCATTGTTTCCCTCCTCTTGATAGTCTCTTAAAAAATAAATGGTATTTACACTAACTTTTTGAGCAATGTTAATAATATCTTCTTTATTTACTTTTTCAATTTTATTTTGATATTCTTCAATCGATATTTTATTTCCTGATAATTCTTGTCCGAAATAATAACTAATTCCCGTATCTTGTTCATCATCAATTAATTTGATTGTTGCTATAATTCCTTTTTTGCTGTTTTCTATATCTTCTTCTGTAAATTCCCCATTTTTCATATCTTCTATTTGCTTTTTAATTAATTCCAATGCTTTTTCGTAATTTCCTATTTCAATTCCACAATTTACAAATATATTATTTTTATGGCGCAAATAACTTGAACTTGCTACATATGCAAGATGAGCTTTTTCTCTGACATTTTGGAACATTTTAGAATTAGCTGAACCACCTAATATGCTATTATATAGTAAAGCATCATATTTTAATTCTTCTTCATCTATTGCAATATCTAATCCCAAAATTAATTTTCCTTGTGTGACATCCATAGATTCTGTTACTACTCTTTCTTCACTATTAACCTTTTTTGCTTCTATTTTAGGAATAATATATTGTGGTTTTCGAGCTTCTAAATTTTTAATATTTTCATTTTCTTCTACTATCTCTTTAGCTTTTTCACATGTATCTCCTGATACGAATATATCTATTTTACAAGAATTAATTAATTCCTTATAGTATTCATATAAATTCTTTCCATCTATCTGTTTTAAATCTTCTATATATCCAAATTTATATAATCCAAATGGTTTATCTGGATACATTTCTTCTATACATCTATCAATAGCATATCTTGCTTTATTATCTATTTTTCCCTCTATCCTTTGTTTTATATTGTTTTTTTCCTGTTCTACATATTCAGGGTTAAAACTATTATTTTCTATATAAGGATTTAATACTATTTCTAACAACTTCTCAATAGCTACTTTAAACATATCTTCTTTTTGTTGAGGTAAAAATTTATCATTTATAACTTCAATATAGAATTTTAAAACTTGATTATCGCCTGTTTTATCTAATCCGCAATCAAATACTGCACCATACATTTCTTCCATTTGTTTACTAATTTCTTCTTGTGTTGGCATATTTTTGCTACCTCTTCTTAAGATAGCCGAAATTAATGCATTTTTTGTTACAGTTTCTCTTTTCAATTCTGTCGTTAAAAACACTGCCATCAAATTTGTTTTAAATTTTTTAGTATTAATCATATGAAGTTTTATTCCTTGCTTAATCTCATTTTCTTTATATTCCATTTATTTTCCTCCTTTTCTCTTTCTATTTATTATGAACAAGAACCTTAAATAAAATTCATGCTCCGACAAAAATTGGAAGTAAATAGTATTTTTATATACTATTTTACTTCCAACTAAATTACTAATTAAATTTTCTTTTTCTAGCTGCTTCTGACTTTTTCTTTCTCCTTACACTAGGTTTTTCATAATGCTCTCTTTTACGAACTTCTTGTAGCACTCCATTTCTTGCACATTGTCTTTTAAATCTTCTTAGAGCATCTTCTATATTACCATTATTAACTTTTATTTCTGACATTTTTATATTCCCCTCCTTCCGGTCCATACAAGATTGTATGTGGAATAGTCTTTATAACGATATCCATTATACCTTAAATTGGCATAAGTTGTCAATAGCTAAAACTCAAATAATACAGCTTTCTTGTCTTTTAGTGATTTTTTTACATCTATTATTCTTTGATTACTTGATCCTCTAAATCTTAATTTGATATCTTTTTTATCTTCTTCAAATTTCCCATCTACTAATACATCTATGTAAGATAACATTTCTGGGGTCTCTTTCCAATTTTTATACATTTTATCCATAATATCATTTTCAAATGTATATCCAGAATAACACCAGATATTTTTTTCTGGAAATTTCTCTTTTACTTTTCTAAGTAATGGTAAAAGCCCCTGTTGATTAACATGTTCTAATGGCTCTCCTCCAAGTAATGTTAACCCTGATACATAGGGATGGTCTAGTTCTTCTATTACTTTATCTATCTCTTTTTCAGTAAATTCTTTTCCGTAATTAAAATCCCAAGCTTCACTATTAAAACAATTTTTACACTGATGTGTACATCCACTTACAAAAACAGATACTCTTACTCCTAATCCATTTGCAATATCTGCTTTTTTTATATCCGCATAATGCATTTTATCAACTTCTTTCTATATTTTATTTACCATGGTATTAAACTTCTAATAAAACCGTTTGTTGCTGGAATAAACCATAACGCCACACCGACAACGATTACAATAGCCAATGTTATTCCTGCTGCCATCCAGTCTTCTCTTTTTAAATCTTTAATCCCATTCCCTTTTGGTTTATTTTTAAACATAGTGCCTACTAAATCAACTAAACTCATAAAACTTCCAACTTTATGCTTTTTTTCTACTGGTTCTTCTTGTTGGTTATTGTAAGTATTTTTTGTTTTTTGTTTTTTAGTATCTCTATTATAAAATCTATCATATCGATTTATTTGTTCTTGTTCAAGTTGCTTTTGCAACTCTGCATCATATTGTTCTCTTAAAAATGCATCCGAAAGAATCTTATATGCCTCATTAATATCTTTTATTTTTTGTTCAGCATATGCTCTTTTTTCTCCTGTATATAAGTCTGGATGATATTTCTTTACTAGCACTCTATATGCTTTTTCAATTACCTCTCCAGATGCTTTTTGATTTACTTCTAATATTTCATAATAATATTTCATGGCATACCTCTTATCCTTTCTTTAGTTATGCTATAATTTTATACTAAAAAAGAACAAATATCAATATGTTTTTTTGTATATTTTTTAGGAGGGAGTGATTTTTGGGACGAAGTAAAAAAACATATTTTATTTTTATGAACAAATAAAAAACGGGACGTATTACCTACGTCCCTAAGATTTATTTTCTATTTTTGATGTTTTTTTACTCCGTCCCAAAAAACATCTCTCTGCCTCAAAAAACATCATTATTCTCCAAATATTGCTTCAAATTCATTTGCTTCTATTTTTTCTTTTTCTAATAGAATACCTGCAACTTGATGTAATTTGTCTACATTATCTGATAAAATCTGTTTTGCTCTATTATATCCTGTGTCAACAATTCTCTTTGTTTCTTCATCTATAATTGCTGCTGTTTCTTCTGAATATTCTTTTTGTGTAGCAAAATCTCTTCCTAAGAAAACTTCATCATTACTAGAACCTAGCATTAAAGCTCCAATTCTTTCACTCATACCATATTTAGTTACCATGCTTCTTGCAATTTTAGTTGCTCTTTCTATATCGTTGCTTGCCCCTGTTGAAATATCATTTAGAATAAGTGCTTCTGCTACTCTACCACCTAATAATGATACTATATTTTCTTCCATCTCTGTTTTTGACATAAATGATTTGTCTTCTGTCGGACGATACATTGTATATCCTCCAGCCATACCTCTTGGTACAATTGATATTTGATGCACTGGATCTTGTGTTTCTAAGTAATGACTTACTACTGCATGACCTGCTTCATGATAAGCTACTAACCTATTTTCTTTTTCGCTTCTTACTCTTGTTTTCTTTTCTGGTCCCATAGTAACTTTTACCATAGCATCTTCTATTTCTTTCATTCCAATTTCATCCAAATTTCTTCTTGCTGCAAGTAATGCTGCTTCATTTAATACATTCTCTAAGTCTGCTCCTGCAAATCCTGATGTGTTTTTAGCAATTACTTTTAAGTCCACATCATCTGCTAGTCTTTTCTTTCTTGAATGTACTTCTAAAATTTGTTCTCTTGCTTTTACATCTGGTAATCCTACTACTATTTGTCTGTCAAATCTTCCTGCTCTAAGTAAAGCCTTATCTAATACATCTGGTCTATTTGTTGCTGCTAAGACAATAACTCCTTCATTTTCTGCGAATCCATCCATCTCTACTAATAATTGGTTCAATGTTTGTTCTCTTTCGTCATGACCTCCTCCAAGTCCTGCTCCTCTTTGACGTCCTACTGCATCAATCTCGTCAATAAATATAATACATGGTGCATTTTTCTTTGCTTGATCAAATAAATCTCTTACTCTTGAAGCTCCAACACCAACAAACATTTCAACGAAATCCGAACCACTAATAATGAAAAATGGCACTCCAGCTTCTCCTGCTACTGCTTTAGCAAGTAATGTTTTACCTGTACCTGGCTGACCAACTAGTAAAACACCTTTTGGAATTCTTGCTCCCATATCTGTAAATTTCTTTGGATTTTTTAAGAATTGTACAATTTCTTCTAATTCTTCTTTTTCTTCATCAACACCTGCTACATCATCAAATGTAATTCTATTCTTCTCTGCCGGTGTCATCATTCTTGCCTTACTTTTTCCAAAAGACATTGTTTTGTTTCCTGGATTTCCATTACTAGCTCCACCCATCATGAAGAACCAGAATATAAAGAATATAATCAATAATCCAAATGGAGTAAGCAAGCTAAGTACTGTTACAAATATTGATTGTGATTTTTCTTCTAAAGTAAATGCTCCCTCTTTTAAAAACTCTTCTGTATAAGACATGAAATTTCCCATATCTGGAATATTTACTTCTTTTCTTATTTTATCATCTTTTAATGTGACAGTTGCTGTCTTACCATCAGCTTCTATTTGTATTGATTCAACTTTCCCACTATTTATTTCAGTAATTAATTCTGAATATTTTAACTTCGAATCACTATTTTCTACAATTGATGATAGTACTACAATAAATATTATTCCTATAATTAGCCACATAGCTAATGTTTTAATTCCGTTTTTCAAAATAATTCCTCCTCCAAGTTTTCCTTTTGTTTTATCATATTGATTTTATAACATATAAATTTTAGTTTGTAAACTATTTTTTTGTGACTTTTTTGTTACAAACAAGCATGTTTCACGCATTTTATTACGGACACTCATATTTGACTTAAAAAATAAATTTTATGATTTTTTACTAATACTTTAACATTTTTATTTGGTGTTAAATACTTATTTCCAATATTATTACCACAAAGTTTAACAATATCCTCTATATGTATTTTTTCGATTCCTTTAGAAGTATTAAAAAGCCTTGTTATAGTATATAGCACAAGCCTTGATTTTATTACTGTTTCCTGAGAATTAAATTTTTTCAAATCTAATATAACTTGTTTTTTATTTTCCTCTAATAAAATATTTTCATATATTTTTTTTACTTGTTTTTCTATATATTCTTCCTCT
>CALYAH010000045.1 GCA_944393455.1 uncultured Clostridia bacterium | reverse complement strand
TTTACAATTCCTGTTTTCAATATCTTTATTTTCCATTAAATATTTTCCTTTCGAAATAAGATACTATATTATATGTAAAGTGATGCGCATTTGTTAATATATTCAATTAATGGCATGTTAAAAACTTTTTAGTTGTCATAGTCATATTTCAAATTAACCTATTAGTTACATAATAAAAACAAGTAATTATATATTGTTTCTAATTGCTTGTTTTAGACTTTGGATATGGTTTAGTTTCATCGGTTAGACCTAAAATATAATCAGTAGAAGTATTATAAAAAGATGCTAGTTTTATAAGATGGTCTATTTGAATGGTATTTTTACCACTTTCTATTTGTGAGTAACTGTTTTGTTGAATACCTAATAAATTAGCTATTTCAACTTGCTTTTTATCATTATCTTCTCTTAATTCTCTAATTCTTAACAATTAAAACACCTCTTCTAAAAAATATTACAATATCTTTAAAAACGATATTGACTTTTATCTTTATTAGTGATATAAAATTTTTATAATATCTTTAACAAAGATATTGCAAAATAAATCAAAAGAAGGAGAAGGAAAAAGCAATGAAAAAAATCAGAAAAAATCGAGGAATTACATTGGTTGCTTTGGTAATTACAATAATTATAATAATCATCTTAGCAACAGTTACAATCAATATGGCATTTGGAGATAATGGATTAATAACACAAGCACAAAAAGCCAAAGACATGACAGCAAATTCAATAGCAGCAGAACAAGAAGGAATGAATAGTGTAATGAGTGAGTATTTAAATGTAATGGCAGAAGATAGCGAAATACCGTTACCCGATACAAGAAGTGAGGTGGCTAAGGCAAGAAATGAAGGAACAATATTTGGTACGACAACAGTTTTAAGAGATGATAGTGGAGATATTGTGTGGATACCAGGAAAATTTAAAGTCGCAAAGGATTCGGCAACAGACATTGATGATGGGGTAGTAATAGAGGATGAAAAAGAAAATCAATTTGTCTGGATACCAGTAGATGAAACAAGTCTAAATGAAATGTATCAAAGTACAAGTGGAACGAAGTTAACAGGAGTGACAACAACAACAAATGTGTATAGTAAGTTAAGGATAAGAAGTGGAGATAATTCTAGTTTTATAGCAGGAGCACCCAATAGTACAAATGTAAGAGAGCCAGATGTATTAGGTGATTATGATACGGATGAGGATTATTATCAAACAATACTAGGATATGAAAGTACACAAGCAATGGCAGAAGCGATGGTAGAAGAATATAATGCGACATATACAAGTATAGAGCAGTATGATGGATTTTATATAGGAAGATATGAACTAACAGGAAGTGTAGATACTCCAACAGTACAAAAAGGACAAGCAGTTTTAACAAATCAAAATTGGTATCAATTAAAGAAAGCATGTAGTAATGTAGTAAGTAGTAGTTATGCCCAAAGTACAATGATATATGGAAACCAATGGGATGAAGTAATGAATTGGTTAATAGAGACAGGAGAAAAAACAGATAAGCAAATAAATGAAGATTCGAGTAATTGGGGAAATTATGAAAAAGATGGAGTAGACGGAATAAAGCAAGTATCAGGTTCAAGCGAAGAATGGAAAGCAAATAATATATATGACTTAGCAGGTAATTGTAGAGAATGGACACAAGAGGCACAAAATACTAATATTCGTACTTTTCGTGGCCGGATTTTACATTGCTTCAGGTTATGATAATCCGGCCTCAGACCGCCATCGGTGATGGCTCACCGTTTTACTCTGCAGGCAGCTATAATTCTAGTCGACCGGTACTTATATTAGTCTAGAACTAAACAAGAGTTTGTGAAAATTTGACGTACTTCGACATATGGATATCAAATGAAGTATGATAGCAAAAGGAAAATTTTGGACATACCGGAACGAGAAAACGAAGTTTTCAAAGTTATGACAAGAACAAAATTTTCCGATTAAAGGTGTTGGTGCCACAAAGTGTGGTGCTTTTTCTCTTGCCTTGCACTTGATTTACTCTCCAAAACAAGATATAATATCAATCAGAGGAGTGCATTATGAAATTAAAAGAAAATGAAAGAATAGATGATTTAGAGTATAAAGATTTAAAAATAATTCAAAATGAAAAAGGTTTTTGCTTTGGGATTGATAGTGTACTTATTTCAGATTTTGCAAGAGATATAAAAAGCAATTCTATAGGAACAGATTTAGGAACAGGAACTGGAATTATTAGCATTTTGTTAGCAGCTAAAACTAATTTAAAGAAAATTATTGGAATAGAAGTGCAAAAAGAAGTAGCTGATATGGCAAAAAGAAGTGTGGAAATTAATAGGTTGCAGGATAAAATAGAAATAATTAATATGAATATAAAAGATATATTGCAAGAAAGTAATAATTTAAGAAGTAAAAAAATTGAAAAGGGTGCAGAAGATAACAATGTAGATGTTAATAATGTGGATTGTTTATCCAGAGAAAACTTTGACTTTGTTGTTACAAACCCACCATACAAAAAGTTAGAAACTGGTAAAACAAATGAAAGTGAATACAAATATATTTCTAGGCATG
>CALYAH010000044.1 GCA_944393455.1 uncultured Clostridia bacterium | reverse complement strand
ATTATTATCATTTTAAAACAATTTATTATTTTTACATTTATTTTTATAACATATGTACTTGCAATTAACATATAAGATATAATTCCTATTGCAATCCCAAAGAATAGATATAATCTGATTTCTCCATTATTAAAGACAAATACAGAATATAGTATAACAATTCCTGTTAAAATCCAGAAAATAAAATCTTCCAAATATGTTATAATATCACCAGTTTTAAAGCTTCTTCTTAGAATTCTAAAAAAATCAAATAGAATTCCGATTATGATGCCATTTGCTATAAAAATTAAAAATAGGTAAGCTTGATTTGTAATCATTTAATCTTCTCCTTTGTAATTATTTGAATATTTTACTAATTAAACTTCCTTTTGTTTTATCTACACTTTTATTGTCACTATAAGATAAAGAAGAAATATCGCCCTCTACAATTACTTCTGATGTATCGATACTCAATTTATTAATTCTAATATTTTCACCTTTTACAGTTAAAAGTCCTAATTCTGTTTCTAATATAACTACCTGGTCATCAAAACTTAGAACATCCAAAACTCCAGATATGCTTAATTTTCCTCTATTTTCTAAAATTAGATTTTGAATAACTCCTGTATTCATTGTTTTTCTTTCATCAATCGTCATGTCTCCTACCTCCTATTTATTTTTCTTGCTAAATTATATATATTCACAGTTTGTCTTATTTAGAACTAAATTAGCCCACATTGATAAAATAAAAACCCAGTAAATTACTAGGTTTTTAAAAATACATTATTCAGTTAAGGAATATTTCATATAATGTATTAAATCAAATCAGAATCGACACTATTATATCAAGATTTTACATAAAAGTCACTTCTCATTTAAAATTTTTTCATGTATATTACTAAGTACAATATCTGGAATAATATCTTTAAATGTAACTGATATTTTAGATTCAGACACTTCAAAATTCAACATATCTAATTTATTATTTTCAATGAAATGCAATACTTTTTGGATTATTGAAAAATTTCTAATAATACCATTTCCAACAATAGAAATTCTAGAAACATCTTTTTTTATAATACTTTTTACGGTATTTTCTTCAATAATATCTGAAATAATAGTTCCAGCTTTATTATTAAAAGTAGATTTTGTGATAATTGGAATTTTAAATTTTTCTCCTATTTCTACTGAACGGTTATGAAGTACTTTAGCACCTTCACTAGAAATTTCCATCATTTCTTCGTAAGAAAGTGCTGCTAATTTTTTAGCTTCTGCCACTCGATTTGGGTCTGATGTATAAACTCCATCTACATCTGAAAAGATATAGCAATTTTTAGCTTTTAGTGCTGCCGCAATTGCAATGGCTGTTGTATCAGATCCTCCCCTTCCCAATGTTGTTATATCCATATTTTCATTTATTCCTTGAAAACCAGCTATAATGACGATCTTATCGTTATTTAATTCTTGTATAATCCTTGTTGTATCAATTCTTTTTATTATTGCATTTTGATTGTTATTATCAGTATATATTCCAGCTTGCCATCCATTTAAGGATATTGCCTGATATCCCATGCTATTTAATAATATTCCTAATTTTGAGATAGAAACTTGCTCTCCACTACTCAATAAGGAGTCTAATTCTCTATTATTTATTGTTGGAGATAATTCTTTTGCTTCTTCAATTAATTTATCTGTTGTTTTTCCTTGTGCTGATAAAATAACAACTATTTTATTGCCTTTATTATACAATTTTGTTATTCTATTTGCCACTAATTGTAGTTTTTCATTATCTGCAATTGAACTACCTCCAAATTTTAAAACTATTGTGTCCATTTTGGGCCACCTCTTTTAAAAAAATATATAGAGCAGATTTAAATTAAAATCAGCTCTATATATTGTATTCACTGTATTAATATTATGTTAAAATTTCATTTTCCTTATTTGACAAAAAAAGATAAATAATTTCTATATTTTCATTTTTAAATAACTTTCTATAAAACCATCAATGTCTCCGTCCATAACTGCTTCTACATTCCCTACTTCATAATTTGTTCTATGGTCTTTTACCATTGTATAAGGGCAAAATACGTAAGAACGTATTTGACTTCCCCATGCGATATCTTTTTGCTCTCCTTTTAAATCTTCTATTTTTTCTTTTTGCTCTTTCTCTTTTAAATCAAATAATTTAGATTTTAACATACGCATAGCTGTTTCTCTATTTTGAATTTGAGAACGTTCTGATTGGCAAGCAACTACAATATTTGTTGGAATATGGGTAATCCTAACAGCAGAAGAAGTTTTATTAATATGTTGTCCTCCTGCTCCAGATGCTCGATAAGTATCTATTCTTAAATCATCTGAATTAATTTCTATTTCAATATCGTCTGTTATTTCTGGTAATACTTCTACAGAAGCAAAAGAAGTATGTCGCCTTCCACCAGCATCAAAAGGTGAAATTCTAACTAATCTATGAACTCCCATTTCAGCTTTTAAATAACCGTATGCGTTTTCTCCAATCACTTCAAATGTAACACTTTTTAAACCTGCTTCTTCTCCTTCTAAATAGTCTAATTCTTTTACATCATATTCATTCTTATTAGCCCATCTAGTATACATTCGATATAACATCTCAGCCCAATCTTGTGACTCTGTTCGACCAGCTCCCGGATGAATAGTTACAATAGCATTGTTGCTATCATATTTTCCTGATAAAAGAGTAGAAAGTTCTAATTTTTCAAAATCTTTTTCTACTTTCTTGGTGTTTTTTAAAATCTCTTTAGCAATTTCTTCATCTGGTTCTAAGTTGACTAATTCTGTTAGTTCTTGCAGGTTTTTAATCTCATTTAGAATATTTTTAAAAGCTGTACATTTTGATTTTAATTGTTTAATTTTTGATAAAATTTTAGTAGAATTTTGACTATTGTTCCAAAAATTTTCTTCCATTGTTTGTTTTTCTAAATCTTCTACTTCCTGTTCTAACTTAGATATGTCAAAGAGATTCACCCCAATCTTTTATTTTTTTATCTAGAGTTTCTAATAATCTAGAATTTTCTTCTAGCTCTATCATCTAATCACACTCCTTAGCCTCCTTTTTATTCTAATTCAAATTATACTATAACTCAAAAGAATTATCAATTAAAATTATTTATTTTAATAAATAAGATTAAGATATATTGTAGCATTTTTAAATTATTTTAATATTCTATTAATAAGGATTATAAAATCTTACATTTTTATTAAATATAGAAAGGAAAACTGTAAATTATGAATGATTTAACTCCTATTTTGTACACCATTAAGCCTGGTGATACATTATATAATTTAGCTTTAACGTATGGTACAACGGTACAAGAAATAATAGATACTAATTTGGCATTGAATCCATATGACTTAAGAGTAGGTCAACAAATTTATATTTATCCCTATTCTAAAACTTCATATGATTATTGGGTAAGCACAAATCAATTTAATCTTTCAAAAAATATGGATTTGGTATGGCTTGAACATATTTTATGGACTCGTATGTTATTAATTAGTATTGCAGAAAATTTAGCTGATTTAGATCCTACAAGGGCTCGTTTAATGGTACAAAAATGCTGATGATATGGCAGAAGCATTTAGCAGTATTAATCCTTTTTATCCAAAGGAAGAAATACGACATATGTTATATGAACATTTAAGACTTACAACATTTGTTTTGATTATACTTCTTTTGCATTAGAATATATTTCTTTTAATTTTGTGTCTGGATAATGTGTATCAAAAAAACTATCTAAGCTTCCTTTTGGTGGTATATTTTTTCTTCTTTCCAAATGTCTTATTCCAGCAAAACTTGATATAATAATATCAAAACTAATAAATGCAATTAAAAACATAGTAATAATCTTAAATGAATTATAATTATAGTAATTATCTAATTTATCTATATGTGGAAGTATAAATTTCACGAATAGAACTCCACCTGTTCCCCAATACAAACAATGTAACAAACTTGTTCTTCCATTAAGATTAAATGGTAAATTAGTATAATCCCAAGATATAGTTCCAAATAACTTTTCTTGAAAATACGAAAATAAATATTCTATTATTCCACCCAATATCATAGATAAGACAAATATTTTTATATTATTTTTATTTTTTATTTTAGAAATAACCAAATAATATGTCACTAAACCTAATCCATATACTTGTATAAAAGGCCCTATTAAGAGTCCTTGTCTAGATACAAAATGTCCATTTTGAACTAGTCCAACAATCATTTCTAAAACATATCCTATAATACTACCTATTAAAAATACCCAAAATAATTTTACTACTTTTTTCATTTCTTACACCCTTTTTACTTTTTTATTATTATAATATTTAAATCTTATGAATTTTTTTATTATTTCTTAATTTTTTATAAATTTTTATTGTGTGAGCGTAAGAATATGATAACACTATAAACGAGAGTAATTCGCTAATTACTCTCTTGAATTTTATATTGTGTTTCATCTGGTTCTTTAATATCCTCATCTGTAACTACATTAAATTTATATTCGAATGTTGTTACATTTTCTTTTTCATTACCATCCGTATCAATTTTTTCAATCATTTTCACTGGTAATCCTGTATCTTTCTCTATGAATACTGATAATTCAGTGGTATCTTGACTATATAAGAAGTTTGAATTTAATAAACTTGATAGTTTATAACATTCTTTTCCATCTATATTTGCAGTTACAATTTTTGTAAACAAACTATCTAAAATTCTTTGTTGAATACTAATACTATATGCATAATTCCTAATTGCAGTATATGACGCACCTGTACTATTTTCAATATGTGAACCTCTAACTGGAGCATCTTCTTTATATATATTTAAATCCTTATTGTCTCCAACTTCTGTATAAACTTTTCTTTCAGTAGGATATGTTATTTGAATAAGTTTTGTTTTCATACCATTAGCATTCGTTTTTTCAACAACCATTTTATCTACATCATCTTTTATAAATCTTTCTATTTCAGATTTATAATCACTAAAATTAAGTGATGTTTTTATATAAATGTTACTATTGTTATTTTCATAGTCAGTTACTTTTTCATCTAACTTAGATAAGATTATTACTTTTCTTGTAATATTAACAATAAAAATTAATAATAAAACAAGAAATACTATTAAAATCTTCTTCCATAATTTCTTTTTTTTCTTTTCCATATATATCCCCCTTTTTTCTTATGTATCATAACTATGTATTATTTGTCTAAATGTATAATTTTTGTTGCAACATTTTTAATAAAAGCTTCATCATGCTCTACAAAAATAAGTGTAGGTTTATATTTTAGTATAGCTTCCTCTATTTGTATTCTTGTTAGAATGTCTATATAATTAAGCGGCTCATCCCATATATAAATATTAGCTGATTCTGAAATGCTTTTAGCAATTAAAATCTTTTTCTTTTGCCCTTCACTCATTTTTTCTATATTTTTATCAAATTCTAAATTAGAAAATCCCATTTTAGATAACATTGCTTTAAAGATACTTTCTTCAATTTTGTTTCGAGTTGCAAATTCTTTAAGTGTACCTTTTAAATCTTCTGTACTTTGTGATACATAAGATACTTTTAATCCATTTACAACTTTTAACTTTCCAATATATTGGATTTCGTCTCCTATAACTAGTTTTAATATACTTGACTTTCCTATACCGTTTTTACCAGTAATTGCGATTCTATCTCCATTTCTTATTTCAAAAGATACTTTATTAAATATGATTTTATTGTTATATTTAATTTGCAAATCATCTGCTATTATTAATGGATTTCTCTTACTTTCTAATGGAATTATTTTTAAACTATCTTTTCTATCTACATTATTTAGTAAATTAGATTTTTGTTCAATAAACCTTTCAATTCGTTTCTCCATTACCTTAGATTTTTTCATCATTTTTGCTGACTGATGACCTACATAACCTCTATCTATGCTTGCTTCAGAATTAATTGTTTTATATTTTGATTTTTCTATTTTATCTGACCAATTGGCAGTATTTTTAGAAGCTATTTCTAATCTATTTATATCTTTTAGCAATTTTTCATTTTGTGTTAATTCAAAGTTGTCTTGTCTATCTTTATTTTCTTGCCATGAAGAAAAATTGCCTTTTTGGATATCAATATTTGTATTATTTATAGAAATAATATGGTCTACAACTTTATCCAAAAACTCTCTATCATGAGATACTACTATAAAGCCCTTTTTCTTTTTTAAGTAGTCTACTAAATTATTTCTAGTTTCACTATCTAAATGATTTGTAGGTTCATCAATAAGCAAAAAGTTATTTCCCTTTAAAAATAAACTTATTAAAAGAATTTTTATTTGTTCTCCACCACTTAATAAGTTAAAGTTCCTATAAAGAATTTCAGCATCTGTATTTAGTAAATTTAATTCTTTTATTATCTCCCAATCTTCTACATTAGGCGCAATTTCATTCACTATTTCTATTGACATTCTTTCTTTATTTTTTATTTCGAAAGGAAAGTAGTCAAAATCCACATTTTTAGATATTGTTCCTTTATAATCATATTTGCCTAATAGTAGTTTTAAAAAAGTAGTTTTTCCTTTGCCATTCCTACCTATTAACCCTAGTTTCCAATCTGTATCTATATTAAATGATACATTTTCAAATATATTGTCCAAACTTCCATCATAACCAAAGGTTAAATTGCTTACATTTATTAAAGACATCTTTCCTCCTACTACCACTAATTTACTTTGTTTTTAAATATTCTTTTTTACATTACAAGGATTTCCGATAAGCAACGCTATTTTTTGGTATGTCTTTTGTTACTACACTTCCAGCACCTATAACAACATTATCTCCAATAGTAACTCCTGGTAATACACATACATTTCCACCAATCCATACGTTGCTTCCCACTTTAATAGGTTTTGCATATTCTAACCCTTTATTTCTTGTTTCATAATCTAAAGGATGTCCAGATGTATAAAATCCACAATTTGGACCTATAAATACATTGTCTCCAAATTCTATTTTATTTGCATCTAATAACACTAAATTATGATTAGAATAAAAATTTTTACCTAATATAATGTTGTATCCATAATCACAGTAAAAATTTGGTTCAATAGTAAATTGCTCTACCTTCTTTTGTAATAGTTTTTTTATTATTTTTCTTTTTCCATCAAAATCTCTTACATCCAGCTCATTGTATTTTTTACACAACTCTTTAGCATATAACCTTTTTTTCAGTAAATATTCATCGTAATTAGCATCATATATTTCTCCTGCTAACATCTTTTCTTCTTCACTATTGTTCAATTTTTCTTCCATCTTTAAATGCCTCACCAACTCTTTCATTTACTTTATAATATCCATGTGTATCAGCTTCTACAACGTGTTTGCTATCAGCTATACTAACAGTAAATGCTTTTCTTTCCTTTATATTTTTTTACAAAATTAATATTTGCTGTGTTAATAATATCATAAAAAGAAAAATTTTTCTATTTTTTTATATATCTTTCTTTTTATATGAATAATTATATAACTAATTATTGCCAAGACAATAACACATATTAGTTGTTCCATATTTATTGGAGCTAATTTTAAAAGGTCTTTAAATAAAAATGCTGCTATAAAAAATCCTAATGATGTTGTAGTAAATAAAAATGTATGAATCTTATTAAATGGCATGCAAGCTTCTTGCACAGCTAATATACTTACAAATCCTATTAGTAGGTACATCATTGTAACTAGAACATTTTTCTCTATCTCTATCATATTACCTAATATTGTTAAAATAAGAATATTTAGTATAATTACTAGAGCAAAAGGAAGTGCATTTGTTAAAGCTGTTTTTAAAAATGTTCCTTTTATCTTCTTATCATTTCTTTCAAAAGACAAGAAGAATGAAGTATATGCTTCAATTACTAAATCTATAAGTGTTATTTGAATTGGTATAAAAGGAAATGCTGTATTAGTTAATATACAGAATATTGACAATAATACTGAATATATAGTTTTTATAAAAAATATTCTTGCTACATTTGT
>CALYAH010000043.1 GCA_944393455.1 uncultured Clostridia bacterium | reverse complement strand
TTCTAATGATTCTACTAATTTTGTTACCTTTTGAATAACATTAATTAGTGCTGTTCCTCCTCCTTCTACAATTGCTTCTTCTACTGCTGCTTTTGTAGCAGATAAAGCATCTTCTATTCTCAATTTTTTGTCTTTCATTTCTACTTCTGTTGCTGCTCCAACTCCAATTACAGCAACTCCCCCAGCTATTTTAGCTAGACGTTCTTGTAGTTGTTCTTTATCATAATCACTTTGTGTTTCTTCAATTTGTGCTTTTATGCTATTAACTCTATTATTAATATCTTCTTTATTTCCTGCTCCATCAACAATAATAGTATTCTCTTTTTGTACTTTTACTTGTTTTGCTCTTCCTAATTGTGCTATTGTAGTATCTTTTAACTCTAATCCTAAATCAGATGTAATAACTTCTCCGCCTGTTAAAATTGCAATATCTTCAAGCATTGCTTTTCTCTTATCTCCAAATCCTGGTGCCTTTACTGCTACTACATTTAAAACTCCTCTTAATTTGTTTAGTATTAATGTAGATAGTGCTTCTCCTTCCATGTCATCACAAATAATAAGTAATTTACCTGATTCTTGCATTAAAGCTTCTAATAATGGTAATATTTCTTGAATATTACTAATTTTCTTATCTGTAATTAATATGTATGGATTATCTAAAACTGCTTCCATTTTTTCTGTATCAGTTGCCATGTATGGTGATAAATAACCTTTATCAAATTGCATTCCTTCTACTACATTTAATTCTGTATTAGATGTCTTTGATTCTTCAATTGTAATAACTCCATCTTTAGATACTTTTTCCATAGCATCTGCAATTAAATTTCCAACTTCTTCATTATTTGCTGATATACTTGCAACTCTTGCAATATCTTCTTTTCCATTTACAGTTGAACTAATTTCTTTTAAGCCTTCTACTGCTGTATTAACTGCTTTATCTATTCCTTTTTTAATAGCCATTGGGTCACTACCAGCTGCCACATTTTTAATTCCTTCTTTAATCATGCTTTGAGCTAATACTGTTGCTGTTGTAGTTCCATCTCCTGCTACATCATTTGTCTTTGTAGAAACTTCTTTTACTAAACGAGCTCCCATATTTTCAAATTTATCTTCTAGCTCAATTTCCTTTGCAATAGTCACACCATCATTTGTAATTAATGGTGCTCCAAAACTTTTATCTAAAACAACATTTCTTCCCTTTGGCCCTAATGTAACTTTAACAGTATCTGCTAATTTATTAACTCCTTCTAATAAAGATTTTCTAGCATCTTCTCCAAATTTAATAACCTTTGCCATCTTTTATCCTTCCTTTCTATTACTTACGTTTTTTATGTTTTTGGGTGTTTTTTGGTGTTTTTTGGTGTTTTTTGGGACGGAGTAAAAAAACACCAAAAAAAATCCAAATCAATATCAAATTTCTTTAATCTACTATTGCTAAAATATCATCTTGTTTAACTATAATATATTCTTCTTGATTATATTTCACTTTTGTTCCTGCATATTCACTAATAATAATATTATCACCTTTTTTTACATTCATAACTTCAGGTTTTCCGTCTATAATTTCTCCAGGTCCTACTTCTATAACTTCAGCCACTTGTGGCTTTTCTTGGGCAGCACCCGCTAATATAATTCCACTTTTAGTTGTTTCTTCGCCTTCTTTCATTTTTATTAATACTCTACTACCTAATGGTTTAATCATTTTTATTACCTCCTTGTATATTTTTAGCACTCTTTTCTGTTTTCTGCTAATAATTTATACCCATTTTATCAAAAATTCAATAGTATTTTTATATTTTTCACATAAAATTCACACATTTATTTTATTCACTTAGTTTACAATATATTACTAATTAAATTTTGGTGTTTTTGGGGACGGAGTAAAAAAACATCTTAAAATCAAAATTTAAAACATAAAAAACAAAATAGAAAGTAAAAGATGTTTTTTTACTCCGTCCCCAAAAACACCAAAAACACCAAAAAACATCCAAAACCACAACCTCAATTTTTTCTTGATTTTTCTTTTCTTTCCAGTTATAATAATTTTATGAAAAAATTAATAGTAGATAAAAAATATAATGGAAAAAAATTAAATAAGTTCTTATTTGACAATATTCCATCCCTTACTTCTAATCTATTTTATAAAACATTACGTAAAAAAGATATCAAGATAAATAATAAAAGAGTAAATGAAAATGTAAATATTTTCGAGGGTGATGAAGTATTAGTCTATATTTCCGATGATTTATTAAATGGAAATTTTAATTTAGATATTTTTTTTGAAGATGATAATATTTTAATTATAAACAAACCATATAATATTGAAGTTACAGGAGTTAACAGTCTAACCACATATGTTCATAAAAAATATTCGAGTTCATTTAAGCCGATGCCTTGTCACAGACTTGATAGAAATACAACTGGTCTTGTTTTATTTGCAAAAAATGAAGAAGCTTTGAATATTCTTTTAAATAAATTTAAAAATCACGAAATAGAAAAACATTATTTAGCACTTGTTTATGGTATTCCAAAACAAGCTAGTAAAAAATGTGAAGCTTATTTATTTAAAGATACAAAAAAATCACAAGTTTATATTAGCAATTCCTTTAAAAAAGGATATCAAAAAATTATTACAACTTATAGTATATTAGAAAAAAGACCTGACAATACTTGCGTTTTAGATGTTGAAATAGAAACTGGTAAAACTCATCAAATTCGTGCTCATTTAGCATATTTAGGGTACCCTATTATTGGAGACCGGTAAATATGGAAAAAATGAAATTAATAAAAAATTTGGTAAAAAATATCAGATGCTTCAAAGTTATATATTAAAATTTAACTTCCTAACGGATAGCGGTATTTTAAACTATTTAAACGGAAAAGAATTTATTTTAAAACCTAAAAAGACTTATATTTAAAATAGTAGTATACCTTATTCTTTAATATGTCATCAACCAAAAAATGAGATTTGCATGTTAAATTTAGCAATCTCATTTTTTTCTATTTCTAATATTCTCAATTCTTCATAGTATATCTCTTTGGCTGACTTTATTCTTATTGTTTTTTAGCATCTTCAAATTTCTTTTTAGCTTCATCTATTGTTTTTTCTTCAATATAATATGCAATTGCTGCTTTTCCAATAGCTTTCGTTCCTATTGCTGCTATTCCCGAACTTACAGCTGAACCACTTCCTGGGAAAAATATATTTAAAAACTTTGTAGCTTGTTGAGCTACTAACCTAAATACATATCCAGCCCCTGCAACACCACCCAGGCCTAATATAAATTCTTTTGCACTATCAAGTGAAAGGTCTCTTCCACTCAATGAAGCAATTAAAGATACTAATAATGCTTGTACAATTAATAATATATAAATATCTGAAACAGGAATAGGAGTAAGTGCAATAGTTGCAGAAATTCCAGCAAAAATGTTATTTAGATGTTTTGACATCTTCATAACAACTTCATTTAATCTCGCTGCCATCCTCAATCCCATTTTTGCCTCAAAATCAATTATAGCTTCTTCCAAAATGTCTTTTAATTCATCTATATTATATCTTCCATCAAACGCAATTTGTAAATTATCAATATCATATTGTGGCAAATTATCAATATCTTCAACTCCTATTTCAATACCATCTGGAGTTTGCCAATCTATTAGAGAAGAAACTGGAATTATATTGTCAATCTTTAATCCATTTTTAACAATGATTTCTTTATAATATTGAACAACATCTTTTATCTTATCAATCTTATTTAGAGGATATTCACTAGGATTCTTAAATCTACTAGGTGCCATTTCATCACATTTATTTACAACTACTACAATAGGTAATCTCATATGATTAACTTCAGAATATTGCTTTGTAACATCCTTTAAGAATTTAACATCAGAGTCAACATCATCGCGATGAGTACAATTTAACATCATAATTGCAACATCTGGTGAAAATTTGTTTATTTCTTTAATCAACATTTCTTCTGCTGAAATAGAATCATTTAAACTTTCTGATTCAGCTATACCTCTGGTATCAAAAATTTCCATTAATACTCTATCTTTATCTTTGCACAAATAGGTTTGAGCACTATATGTACAGCTTTTAGTATCACTTACTTTTGCAACATAAGTCCCACAAATAGCATTAATTAAACTACTTTTTCCAACGCCAGTTCTACCAATTAAGAAAATTCGAGGTGGTCGATGATTATCAATTCCTTCCATTAATTTTTTTAAATCTTCATCTCCAAGTACTATATCTTTTATTTTCTCTTTACTCGCTACCGGAATTGAATCTGGCAACTTATCAATTAGTTCATTAGCTTTTATATAAAAGTCTTTCATATTTTCTAGTCTTTTTTCGATTTTTATTTTTTCATCTTTCACTTTTATTTTCTCCCTTTCATTTTTCAACATTTTTTATAATCTTTACTAATTGTCTGTAATTATTATACTATATAATACCTTTATTTTCTATACTTCGACAAAAAATGTCAATAAAAAATCAAACGATTTAAATTTAGCATCTATAATAAAAAATGAGATTTGCATGTTAAAATTAGCAATCTCATTTTTTCTATTTTTAGACTATCTAGCCCACTACTACCATTTTTTCTTAGAATTTACCAATTCCGAAATATAGCCAATTAAACAGTATGGAGCTAAAATGAAAGCATATAATAAAACGTAAACAACAAAAGCCAAAAAGCTTCTTTTTTCTAATTTACATTTAATTTCTTTTAGCATATTTTTTCTTCTTATTTCAATAATCAAGCAAAGCAACATTCCAAGTAAAATAACAAGTAAAGTTAACCATCCAATTAGTAATTGGTTACCAAAGGCTAATAAAATTATTCCAAGTGGTATAAAAATAAGAAGTGCAAGGTCTATAAA
>CALYAH010000042.1 GCA_944393455.1 uncultured Clostridia bacterium | reverse complement strand
TTTCATAATATAATTTCTCCCTTGGGATATAGAATAAAAAAAACGAGTTTGACCTTATATTTTCAATCCATTAAAAAACTAGATATAGTAGCAATAAAATCAGAAAAAACTCATGTTTAATCCGTTTGGAAAACGGAAATTTTTTTATGAATATATTTCCCTTAGGATATAGAATAAAAAAGTGAGTTTGACCTTCTATCTTCAACTTATTAAAAAATACGGTATCGTAACAATAAAATCAAAAAAGGCTCATATTGAATCCGTTTGGAAAACGGAACTTTTTTATTCTATATCCCAAGGGAAAGAAATCATTTATTACTAATATGTATATTCTCAATCTCTGCTTTCATTTCTCTTGCCACAATATTTTGAACTTGTGCAATTTCTTCTTGTTTTAATTCATCTCCTTGTAAAATAACACTAATACTTTGTCCGTTTACAAAAATAACTACATCTTGGAATCCTTTCGTTTTTATTAAATTTTCTGCAATCATAATAGCATTTTTTGTCGTATTAATATTATTAATCTCTTGGGTTGCAATTGTTTTTTGTTCTTGTGAAATACTCTCATTTTCTAATATTTTTTGATAACTTTCTATCATTTGCGAATACATTGTATCTCTTCCTAATCTAGAAGTTGAAAAATAGTTATCCTCTGCATTACTAGATACTTGCTCTGTTTCTTGTGTCATTTGGTTTGTTATATTTTCTCCTGATAAAACGTTGGCTTGTGTATTTTCCATTACTACATTATTACTACTTACTAATTTTGCATCTCCAATTCCCGCTATCTTATTTTCCTCTACAATATTAGCAGAAACCAATGATTCTTTATTTCTAGCATCATAACTTAGATATCCCGCTGCCACTAGCATAAGTGCAATTGCAAAAATAATCACTTGATTCTTTTTAATCACTTTCATATTCATACTTATTTCCTACCTTTCTTTTTCTTGCATTTCAAAAACTTGAATTTTATGAGTAGCTAAGCCTGTTATTGCCTCTACTGCTTGAATAATATTTGTTTTAGTTTGAGCATTATTTGCTCCTTTAGCTGTAACTATTGCTCCTTCTATTTTTGGTTGTATAACTTTTTGTGTAATTGGCGTTTTTTCTCCATTTTCTTCTTTATATATAATATCTTTTTGAGTGTCTGTTTCTTCTATTTTTCTAGTTCCTCCTGATGTATCTGTTTCTTCTGTACTACTAACTTTTGAGTTTTCGTTATACATTGCTACTACTTCACTTGATTCTGAATAATTAATACATACTTTTACTTCTCCTACTCCCTGTATCTTTGACAATACATTTTCTAATTTTTCTTCTAAATTTTCCGTTACTTGCAAGTTACTTGTCAAATTATCATTTTGATTATCCACTGCCAATTGTTTTGATGTATTATTAGCCTCTGGTTTATTAGTTTCTTTATTTCCCTTCCAAATAATATTAATTATTACAATTGTTATAATTAGTACAATTACAAAAAATACTAAATTTTCAATTTTTCTTTTGTCGTTTCCTTCTTGCTCTTCATCTTCTTTTTTAATCAGACCTTTCAATTTATCTCTAAACATTTTTCATCCACTCCATATTCTTCTATTAAAAATTTTTTTATGTTCTGAATCTCTACTTTTGTCAATTTTTTTATGGATTTATTCTCAGTATCATCTGTATCCTCCTCTTGGTCTATTGTTACATTTGTATCAACTTTTTTTATTTTTTGAATTTCTGTTACTATTCTATTTTCAGCTGTCATATTTTCTTCTTCATTTTCTTGAGTTTTATCTGTCATTCCTTCTATATTTAATTTTATTTTATTTATTTTTGTTTCTTCTTCATTATCTGATATTTGTGCGCTTACTTTACATTTTGCAATTTGATAACCTTTTTCTTCTAGTTTTTTTATAATGTCTTTTTCTAGTTCTTCTTCATAAAGCTCTTTTATTCTTTCATTCATACTAGTTTGGTCAACAGTACTTGTTTCGATAGTGTTATAATTATCCAAATTAATATTGTCTAAACTAAATATTTCTTTATTTTGTATTAATGGTGAAATTAAATTAAATACTACATATATGCCTAACACCATTCTAATGTATTTCTTCGTTTTATTATTTGGCAAAAGCATTTCAAAAATAGAGACAATTACAATTGTCACTCCTATCTGCTTTGCCCAAGAACTAAAAAATTCTATCATTTGCTTATCCCCTATCTATACATCATTGCACTATTTGACATTTTTAAAACTAAAGTTGTCCCAATAATCAGCATAAATGACATTGCACATAATATTCCTAAAAATATTTTAAAAATATCACCTATTTGCTCTAAAAGGTCAACTATTTTTTCATCTGCAACAGGTTGTACTACTGTTGATACTAATTTGTAGAATATAGTCAGAATAGCAAGTTTTATAATCGGCATAATACATATTCCTAATACTATAATCACTCCTACTAACCCAATTGCATTCTTTAAAACAATTCCACAACCTAAAACAGTATCTACTGCATCTCCCAATATCTTTCCTACTACTGGTATTGCTGAACTTACAACCGCTTTTGTTGTTTTGGCTGCAACTCCATCTACGCTACTAGCTAAAGTTCCTTCTAAAGAGACTACTCCTACAAATATAGTTAAGATAATTCCTAAAAACCATACAATTCCAGATTTTAAGAATTTAGAAAGTTTGTCAATTTGTACTTTGTCTGATATTTTTGAAATAATAACTAAACTTGTAAATATTAAAACTAATGGAATTATTAAAGTTTGTATTATATTTCCTATAAAATTAATCATAAATAAAATAATTGGCTCTATAACACTACTTGTTGCAATACTACCAGTGTACATCATAAGAGTTATTAAAAGTGGTACTAGTAGATTCATAAATCCAACTAAATTGTTAGATGTATCTTGTACCAATTTCACTATATCAGTAAAGTTTGACATTATTATTGTTACAATTAATATATATTGAACATAATAGATTAATCTTGATATTCCATCATTTTCTAAACCTTCACTAATAGATTTTAAAATACTATGTATAATAATTATTACCAAAATACTAATAATTGCCTTTATATTAGTTACTACTTCTGCTCCGAATAAATTTAATACTCTCTTTAATAATGTACTATTATCTACTTCTCCTTTAATTGCATTATTTAGTATTTCATTTATGTCCATGTCTGCAAAGAATTCTCCAGTAAATTGCTTTGAACTTTTTATAAAATCTTGTATTTTAAATTCTTCTTGCTGCTTATCTATAGTTTCTTCTTCTGTTGCATAACTTACATTTATAGGAATTATCATTGCTAAAATTATGAATATTATAAAAAAAATTTTTCTTATTTTTTTCATCTGTACTTCCTATTCTCACTATGGCAATACTTTTAATATAACTTCTAATAGGCTTGATATGATTGGTATTGACATAGATATAATAATAATTTTAGTTCCAATCTCTATTTTACTAGCAATAGCTGCTTCTCCTGAATCTTTACAAATACTAACTGCAAATTCAGATAAAAAAGCAATTCCAGTTATCTTAATTAGTAATAGCAAAAAGGTGCTATTAATAGAAGCTTTACTTGCTAAAGTCTGTAATAAATTTATAATTCCCGCTAATTTGTCCATTACTAAAACTAAAATTAAAACCCCTGTTAGCAGACTGATATAAATGGCAAACTCAGGTCTGTATTGTTTTAAGAGTATAATAATAATTACAGCAACTAAAGCAATACCTATTATTTTTACAACTTCCATTTCTGCTCCTTCCTTGTTCATTTAACAATTAATCATTAAAGATTAAACATAGTTCTAACTGTATCAAACAATCCACTTATTTCTTTAATTACCATTGTTAAAACAATTACAAGTCCTGCTAAAGTTGTCAGCATAGCCTGATCTTCTCTTCCTGCTCTTACTAAAACTTGATGTAGAACTGCTACTAATATTCCAATTGCCGCTATTTTAAATAATAAATCAATATTCATACTTTTCCCCCTTATGTAAAAGGTCTTTCTTTTAACATAAAACAATTACAATTGCTAGACCCATAATAGTTCCTAGTCTCGTGTATAATTTTTCATTTTTTTGTTTTTCTTCTGTCGCTTCTCTTATTTGCGCTTCTAAAAATTTTTCTGTTATTTCAATTTGACTAGTTTGACCTTCCACATCTGTTTGTCCTAATAGTTTAGACAACATTTTTAGTGTATGTTTATCATCTTCTTTTAAATTTGTGCTTGTTTCTTCTATTGCTTCCTCCCAAGCTATATTAGCAGAATTTTGACTCATTTTTTCTTTTGCTTTTCTAAAGATATTTCCCACATTTCTATTGACATTGCAAGAAATCTCATCAAAAATTTCTGGAATTGGTTCATATGTAAATTTTATTTTTGTTTTTAATATATTCAATGCATTTTGCATTTCTTCTAATTCTTCTAATCTATAGACATATTTTTTTGACAAAAATTTTCCTATCATACTAGAAGCTACTAAAATTAAAAATAATATAAAATACTTTATCATTTGCATATTTTTTACCTTGTCCTTTCTATTTTTAGTATTATATTCACTATATTTCTTTTTAGAACTAAAAATTTATTTTTGTAAAAAAATTATTTTTTCAATTTGTTTGGTTTCTATTAAATAATTAATTCCCAAATTAGATTTAACATCTTCCATTGTCCTTCCATGCATAGTAAATATCCCTTTGACCCCTGCTGAAATAGCCTCTCCGAATAGCTTCTACATCTTCTTTAGAACCTATCTCGTCACAGGCAATTACTTCTGGGGCCATGGAACGTATTAACATTTTCATTCCTTTTGATTTAGATATATTTTCTATTACATCTGTTCTAAGTCCAACATCATTTTGTGGAATCCCATGATACATAGCTGCAATTTCTCCCCTTTCATCAACTACACCGCAAGTCTTTCCTAAAAAATTCATGTTTGGTATTCCATCACTTATTTTCCTAATAATATCTCTTAACATTGTAGTTTTTCCCATTCCAGGTGGGGAAACAATTAATGTTGTATAAATATTGTTATTTTGTCTATCAATAACTTGTCCTAAAATTTCATTACTACAATCTAATACTTCTCTTGCAATTCTAAAATTTAGACTTGTAATATATTTTAAATTAGTCACTTTTCCATCTTCTACTACTGCTGTTCCTGTTATTCCTATTCTATGTCCTCCTTTTACTGTTAAAAAGCCATCACATATTTGATTTTTATAGGCATATATAGAATTATTACATAGCCTTTCTAAAGTTTGTAAAATTTCTGTCTGACTTACCTCATATTCTATTAATAAATCAACTTGTCTTAATTTTAAGATAATTGGTCTTTTACATCTTATTCTAATCTCTCGTATTTCTTCTTCTATTATGTTATTTTGTTTAAATGCACTTTCTAATAAACTATAAATATTTGATGGAAAATACCTTAAAACCTCTTCTATATCTCTCATCTTCATTTTATCCTTTCTATGTCCGGTTGGGATCTGTCCCAAATTGGACAAAAATGTCCAAAAGGAAACGTCCCCAATTGGACATATAATACAAAAAAAAGAAGCCTATATTATATATATGCTTCTTTTTTCTATTTTAGAACTTAAATTTCAGTTATCTTTCATTAATAACTACTCTATATATTACCCCTGTATCTTGATTTTTTTCAAATTCTATTCGATAATTTTTGTCTCCTAAATCAACATCTTCTTTAATAAAGGCTATATTTTGCTCGCTCGCTTCGTACTCTTCTCCGCAGAAATTGATTTCTGTGATTTGTCTACTCTCATCTTGTGATTGATTATTAAGCGCTATAGTTGATAACAACCCTCTTACAGTTGCACCTCTTTGATTTGTTCCTGCATACATTTCAAACTTATTATTAAAAGTTTGAATCTCTAATTCATTCATTTTAGTGGCTGAATCGTTGAACGCTTGTTTTGCTTGATTATATTCACCTAATGATGGTATAGGTATAGCATATTGAATTGGATTTTCATTTTCTTCCAATCCTAGTTCTTCCATTTGCTGCCTATTTATTTCTACAATTCTTTCTTCTACTTCTTTCAAGAAATTACTTACTTGTACTTCCTCGTAGTTGTTCAATATCATAGTATTATCGGCTGTAAATTCTTCTATATTAGTACTCTCTATAAAGTTTATTTCATTATTTAATTGATATTGATATGTCATTGCTCCATTTGATTGGTATTGCAATTCTATTGTATAATTTTCTTTTACTGTTTGCATATCTGTTAATCCCTCAAAAGTAGCTCCTAATGTTATTTTTATTGGTTCTTCTCCACTTTTCTCATAAGAAATATTTATTTTTGGTTGATTATTCTCTATCAATTTTTCTATGCTGATTGTTGTATCTTGAATCACTATTGTTAGTTTTGCTGTTTTTCCACTTTTACTATATACTGTAATTTCAACTTGATTTTCCGCCAGTTCACTATCATTATTTATACTTTCTATAGTCTTATCAATATCTGCTGTTGTTATTGTGTTTGAACTGTCTTGAGCTTTTAGATATTCATTTAATTTATCTAATGTTGTTTGGTCATTTTTTAGTGTCTCTAATAAATTAGTTAAAACACTTTTCAATTCTTCTCCAGTTAAAGTTAATCTATAACCATTTAAATCCGATTCTGTTACCTTTGAAAAATTATTTTCGTTTAATTGCTGTTCTAAACTTACCATATAAGTATTGTTTATATGATTCTTTTCCTCTTCTGATAATTGAATTCTTGTTGTTTCCTGTAATTTATTCATATTTGACGTAGTACTTTCTACAGAAGTAGCTAAATCTTCGGAAAGATTGTTTAACTGATTAGTTTCTACCGCAATAAATTTGTTTCCCACATAATCTGTTTGTAATCCTACTGTTTCATTTATTTGCTTATATGATATAGGAAAATTTACAGAATCTGAATAATTTAAGCTAATGTTCTGACTAATTTTTGAATTTGCTTTGTCTATTTCTCCAGAAAAACTAATGTTAAAATTATTTGCACTTTCATATTGTTCTTGCCCATTTTCTGATGTTATATTAACATCAATTAAACCATTGTTACTATATGGAGTTGATTCTTTTTTTTCGAAATATTGATTTATATTATTATCTATAAATCCTTTTTCAGAATCAGCTATTTGAGTTATATATTTAAAAAACAACTCTTTATCACTTTTTAGTAAATCTGTTGCTAAATATGCAAATGCAACTCCTCCTACTAATATAATAATTAATATAATAATAATTAAAATCACTAACATATTCATCTTTTTCTTTTGATTCATAATTTTTCTCCTTTATTTTCAAACTTTATGTAGTAACTATTTCCATCAAGAAATAGATAAATAACTAATTTTGTCATTTATCTATTTTTAAGTCTTATTTTATTCTTGTTCCCAGTTATGATAAATATTAGAAACATCATCTAATTCTTCTAATCTTTCAATTAGACGTTCCATTTTTTCTATTCCCTTTTCATCTAAACTAACAGTTGTTGTTGGAACCATTTGAACTCCTGCTTCTATAAAAGTAAGCCCTGCTTCTTCTAATTTTTCGCTAACATTTGAAAAATCAGCTGGAGCTGTTGTAATTTCGTAAATTTCTTCTGATGCTTCAAAATCTTCTGCTCCTAAATCTAATGCTAACATCATTAATTCTTCTTCATCCATATTTGTGCTTTCTTTTTCAATTACGATAACACCTTTTTTATTAAACATATATGATACGCATCCAGTAGTTCCTAAATTTCCTCCTGCTTTATCAAAAACATGTCTTACATCTGCTGCAGTTCTATTTTTATTGTCAGTAGATGCTTCTACAATAACAGCAACTCCATTTGGTCCATATCCTTCATAAGTAATTTCTTCATAATTTTCATTACTTGTTGATGCTTTTCTTATTGCGTTATTAATAGTATCGTTTGGCATATTAGCAGCTTTACATTTAGCTATAACGTTTTTCAATTTTGAGTTTCCTGCTGGATCTGGTCCACCTTCTTTTACTGCTATTAATAGTTCTCTTCCTAATTTAGTAAAAATTCTTCCTCTTGCTGCATCTGCTTTTCCTTTTTTCGCTTGTATGTTATGCCATTTACTGTGTCCTGACATTGTTTAATTCCTCCTTCTTATTTTTTCTAGTATTTAAGCCACTTTCGGCTGTTCTATCATATAAACATCAAGTAAAATTTCTTTATTGTTCTTTGCTCATTTCTATAGGGTTTCGAGGTTCTTTACCCAACGAATTGTGCCAAAATTGTGCCAGCAATTTCGCATTGTTTTTTATGTAAATAGATTATTAGGTTACTAAATTTATCCAATTTTTAAACAACACCACAAATATTTTATCATACTTTTTTTATT
>CALYAH010000041.1 GCA_944393455.1 uncultured Clostridia bacterium | reverse complement strand
GGTCTCCAGTGCCACAAACTGGCGCGTTAACCAACTACGCTACATCCACCATTGTTTAAATGCACCCGATTGCTGAGCACATTTAATATTATAACCAATTTTCCACCCATTTGTCAACTATTTTTTCAAATTTTTTAGATTATACTAGTACTTTTGCTTCTTATTCAGAAGTAGTAAGAGTACTTGGGTCAAGTCCATATTGTTGATACATCCATGTCATATAATCAAATGGTGTTAAAGTTTCTGGCAAACCATAATCAATTCCATATGTCTCTACTTTTATAGATGTGATTTTAACTGGATTAACTGGTGTACTAACTTCTGTGTTTCCAGTTTCTTCACTATTATCAGCTGCTTTTACTTCTACTTCTTCTATTTTATGAACAACATCCATACCTTCTATTACTTTTCCAAATGCTGTATAATATCCATTTAAAGAAGTGTTCTCTTTTGTCATAATAAAGAATTGTGAACTTCCTGAATTGTATGATTCTTCATCTAAAGAAGATGAATATTGTGTATAATCATTTCTTGCCATACCAATAACGCCTTCTTCAAATTTCAAAGTATTATTTACTTTATTTGATATAAATTCACCTTTTATTGAATATTCTTTATCTTCTCCACCATCTTTTAAGTCTGATATACTAGCTGAGCCTGAACCTGTACCTTCTTTGTCTCCTCCTTGAATCATAAAATCTTTTACGACTCTATGGAAAGTTAAACCATCATAAAATCCACGATTTGCAAGTGCTACAAAGTTAGCCACTGTCTCTGGTGCTAATTCTGGGTATAATTCTATTTTAATTGTCCCAAAATTTTCTACTTCCATAGTTGCTATTGGATTCTTTACTTCCATAGTTGCTTTTTTATAATATCCAAAAGCTGTTCCTCCTATTAATATGATAATTACGATTAAAGCTATTATCCATATGATATTTTTTATATTTTTCATTCTTTTTTCCTTCCTTTTCCTAAAATTAAATTTTAAAATTTAAATTAAATTATCAAAAACAAATTGCTCTTGCATTCTTTTTAATGATTGTTTTATCGTCCTTGCCCTAACCTCTCCAATCCCATCTACTTCATCTAAACTTTCAATATCTGCTGCCAGTATATGTTGGAAAGATTTAAAGGAGTCTACCAAATTTTCTACTATATTAGATGGCATTCTCGGAATCTTACTTAATATTCTGTATCCTTTTGTATAAACTCCAACTTCGTCATAATTATCAAAGTTTTCATACCCCAATAGTTTTGCTATTACCGATTCTTTTGCTAAATCTTCGTAACTAAGTTCTTCTAAACTTTCTATTACTTTTTCAGGTGTTCTTCTTTTTCTACCCGGTACAATATAATCTTTAATAATAAGATTCTCCTCTTTTTCTAAGCCTCCAATTAATTCTTCTAGTTGCATTTTTACTAGTCGTCCATCATCACCTAGCTCATATATTTGTCTTTGAATTTCTTCTACTATTTTCATAACCATTTCTGCTCTCTGAACAGCAACAATTACATTCTGTAATGTTACAATATCGTTAAATTCATACTCGTTTAATATATTTAATTTGTTGTCAAATACTTTCTTATATTTTTCAAGAGTTTGTATTGCTTGATTTGCTTTGCTTAAAACTGCATCAGTATCCTCTAGTATATATCTATCATTACCTTTAAATACAGTTATAATACTTCTTCTTTGAGAAATACTAATTACTAACTCTCCTGTTTGTTTTGCTGTCCTTTCAGCTGTTCTATGTCTTGTCCCTGTTTCAAGAGTTGTTATTTCATGAGATGGAATTAGTTGAGCATTTGCATATAGAATTTTTTTTAGGTCTCCACTTAGTACAATAGCCCCATCCATCTTAGCGAGTTCATATAATTTTGATGATGAATATTCTTCATTAATAGTAAATCCACCATCTACTACTTCTTTTAATACTTCATTATTATTAGTTATTAATAATAATGCTCCTGTTCTTGCTCTTAGTATATTTTCTAGTCCGTCTCGTATTGGTGTTCCTGGCGCAATTAGTTTTAAGATTTCTGTTATATTATCCTCTTTGCCTTTTCTCAATTCTAATTCTCCCTTCCTTCGAGCTTTGATTCTATTTAGCTATTTTAAGCCAACTTTTTTCATGGCTTCATTTATATTCTTCACGCCTATTATATCTAATTTATAAGTATCTTTCAAGTCTTTTTTATTACTTTCTGGAATGATACAAGTTTTAAAACCTAATTTTTCTGCTTCTTTTAAACGCTTCTCAATCATGTTAATTCTTCTTACTTCTCCTGTTAATCCTACTTCTCCAATTATCATCATATCTTTTGGAATTGGTACATTTTTAAAACTAGATGCTGTTACTAATATAATTCCCAAATCAATGGATGGTTCATTAATTCTTAATCCTCCCACTACATTTAAGTACACATCTTGTGAGCTAAGCATTAATCCTGCTTTTTTCTCTAATACAGCTATTAATAACGATAATCTATTATAATCAATTCCATTAGCAGTTCTTTTTGGATAACCAAAAATAGTTTGTGATGTTAGAGCTTGTAGTTCAACTAAAATAGGCCTGGTTCCTTCTATGCTTGATACAATACATGAACCAGCTGGATTGTCATCCCTTTCTGATATCAAAATATCAGATGGGTTTGTGATTTCTACCATTCCTTTTTCTTGCATTTCAAACATACCAATTTCATTAGTTGAACCAAATCTATTTTTTACACCTCTTAAAATTCTGTAAGAAAAATATCTTTCGCCTTCTAAATATAGTACAGTGTCTACCATATGTTCTAAAACTCTAGGACCTGCTATATTTCCTTCTTTTGTGACATGTCCTATAATAATAGTTGTAATAGCTCTTGATTTACAGACTCTCATAACTTGCCCGAGTTATCTCTCTTACTTGACTAACGCTTCCAGCCGCTGCAGTTATTTCATCAGAATACATAGTTTGAATAGAATCAATAATTACTAGTTTTGGATTTACATTAATAATAGCTTGATTGACAATATCTATATCTGTTTCTCCTAAAAATAGAATGTCTTCATTATTAATTCCCAATCTATCCGCTCTTAGTTTTATTTGTTCTGCTGATTCTTCTCCTGAAACATACAAAACTTTTCCATCACCTTTAATTTTATCACAAATTTGTAGAATAAGAGTTGACTTTCCAATTCCAGGTTCTCCTCCTATTAACACAAGAGAGCCCTTTACCAATCCTCCTCCTAAAACTCTATCTAGTTCATGAAAGCCTGTGTTAGTTCTAAGAGTTTCTTTTGCTTCATAAGAATTCAATTTTTGAGGTGTACTTCCTGCTGTTATCTTCTCTTTATTTTTTGTTTCTACTATTTTTTGTTCATAAAAAGTATTCCAACTATTACAAGCCGGGCATTTTCCTAGCCATTTTGTTGATTCATTTCCACATTCACTACAAACAAATACCGTTTTATTTTTCGCCATGTCCAATTGGGGACGTTTCCTTTTGGACATTTTTGTCCAATTGGGGACACATCTCCCTTCCTCCTTCCTATTCTACTCCATCGCTCTTTCAATTATTTTTCTGCTAATTCCTAAAACTCTTGCTATTTGTGATTTCGATGTTCCTTTTATTTCTTTTAATTTTCTTATTTTAGCATTTCTTATTTGGACATTATAATTTTTTATTTCTCTTATATTATTTAATTCTAATACTTTTTCTATTCTTTCTTTTACTTCTATATCAGTTAATTTGCTTATTATTTCAAATTCCACATAATCATTTATTTGTTCTTCTTCTCTTTGATGAATTGCAACAAAATTCTTTATTGCTTCTTGCTTTGTTTTTCCTAGGATATTTAATATCATTCTTGTTTCTACTAGATTAGAATTATTAATATACTCATTATAACTACTCCATCTATATTCATTCAATTTTGATATTTTGGCTTTTACTGGATTTTGATGTATATATTTGCATAGTTGTATCAAATATTCTCTTGTTTCAACATTTTTGCTAAAAAACCTACCTTGTACTAGATGTCCTACCTTTTCGTATTTTTTTCCAAAATAACTAGAATACGATACAATTAAACCTTGCATCGCTTTTGAAATATTATCATTTCTATCATATAAAATTAAATGTACATGATTTGTCATTAAGCAATATGCAAATATTTCATATTGATATTTTTCTTTCGTTTTTACTATTTCTTTCATCATTTTTTTATAGTCTTGTATATCAAAAAAAATATCTTGTTTATCATTTCCTCTAAAAATGACATGATATACTTTTGTACTACTAACTTTTCTTGCCATTCGGGGCATACTAATCCTCTCCTTGTTTATATTTTATATTTAATTCGCCCCTATAAACTTAAAAAAGTATAGCATATATTCTAAAATAATGCTATACTTTTATTTTAATTTACTAAAAATTTACAATTTAATATTTACAATATTACAAGATGTGTCCCAAATTGGACAAAAATGTCCAAAAGGAAACGTCCCCAATTGGACATTACACATTTCTTTTTTTACCAAATGTTATTTCTTGGAATAAGAAATCATGTACTTTTTCCCAAGTTATTTCTTGGTGTAAAAATTCATTTATTTCATCTTCTATTTTTTGTTGATATGGTGTTAATTCAACTTTTATTTCTCTATTCCAGTCAATTTCTTGTAACCAGAATGCTTTAAATTTATTCCAAAATCCTCTTTTTACTGGCAAGTTAGTATTTCTTATTGTCCCAGCATTTTCAGTATTATTTGCTTCATTGTTATCGTTAATTTCTACTCCACCAAAAACTCCTGATACTTTATTTTCTTCGCCTAAATCTGCCATTTGAATCTCCTCCTTTGTGTTTTTTACACTTTTATCACTTTATTTATACTATATTTTTTTCTGATAATCAAGTGATTTTTAGCTATTTAATATTAAATATTTGTTACATAAATATTACATTCTTGTTACGTGTTTAAATTTTTACTAATATATAATCATTTTCTATTCCTATACATTGCACTTTTACAATTTTATTTTCAAGTTTTATCTCTTTTTCTGCAGGCATATAATGTGCTAATATATAATTTTTTGTATGTCCTTTATACACTCCATTCTTTTCTTCCTCAAATAATACTTCTATTTCTTTTCCTATATAACTTTGATTGTATTCTTTTTCATTTTGGTTTGATAATTCTATTAATTTTTGACTTCTTTCTTCTTTTTTATTTCCATCTATTTGCCCTTTCATTTGAGCAGCTTTTGTTCCTTTTCTTGGTGAATATTTAAATACATGCATTTTATAGAATTTAATAGATTTTAAAAATTCATAAGTATCATTAAATTCTTCTTCTGTCTCCCCTGGAAAGCCTACAATAATATCTGTTGTTAATATAACATCTTTATAATTACTTCTTAATAAATCTACAATTTCTTTAAATTGCTCTGTTGTATATCTTCTATTCATTCTTTTTAGAGTTGCATTGCATCCACTCTGCAAAGATAAATGGAAATGATGACATACTTTATCTAGCTTTACTAGTCTTTTCATAAATTCTTCTGTAATTAGTAATGGTTCAATAGATCCTAATCTAATTCTTTCTATTCCTTGTATTCCATTTATTTCTTCTAATAAATCTATTAACCTATATTCTTCTTTAAAATCTTTTCCATAAGATGCTATATGAATTCCTGTTATAACAACTTCTTTTATTCCTTCTTTAGCTATTTTGTCTATTTCAGATAAAATACTTGCAGGTTTTCTACTTCTTACTCTTCCTCGTGCATATGGAATAATACAATAAGAACAAAATCTATCACAACCATCTTGCACTTTAATAACAGCTCTTGTTTTTTCTGTATATGTAACATCTCCAAAATCCACAAATTCTCTTTGTCCCATAACATCTTCTATTTCTATTTTTTTATTTTGCTCTCTTAAATATTCTTCTACATATTTTACTATGTCATTTTTTTCATTATTTCCCAAAATCAAATCTATTTCTTCTATTTTTTCTAATTCTTCTTTACCTACTTGTGCATAACATCCACAAGCTATTACAATAGCCTCTTGATTTAATTCTTTTACTCTTCGAAGCATTTGTCTTGATTTTCTATCTGACATATTAGTTACAGTACAAGTATTTATAATATATACGTCTGCTTTTTCATTATGTTCTACTATTTTGTATCCACTTTCTATAAACTTTTGTGTCATAGCATTAGT
>CALYAH010000040.1 GCA_944393455.1 uncultured Clostridia bacterium | reverse complement strand
TCACCAAATTCTTTAGTTAGATATGATACACCAGCAAATTCCTTTAAGAAACTATTTTGTGCTATATCATAATATTTTTCTAATTCAGTTTCTGGATCATTTGAAATTAAGATTTCATATATCTTTTCTCCTTGACGAGATATATTCATCTCGTCATCTTGAGAAACTTGATAAATCGCTTCTTCTACCATGTTAAATTCATGATAGGCATGTCTTATTTCTGAGAAAAAGTCTAATTGTTCCTTTAATAAGTTGTTATCAATTTTATCAACCGAACCATCAATTAATGTATCTACCATAAAGATTTCGAACATTAATAAAATACATAGTAATAAAGGGTTCGACATTGTGATAACTATTGTTATTGTCATAACTGGTACTACTATAGCAAGTGCTTTAGAAAGAATTTTAGCTGTATCTTTTCTTGTGTTATACTCATCGTCAATATTAATAATTTCCAATCTTCTTCTTAGCTTTAGCACATATCTTTTTAAAAATGGGATTCGCACATAGGTTAAATATAGTTTTTGTAGTAATATTTCTGTTGAAAATCTATTTTCTTTTGTCCCCTGTTGTAGTTTTTGTATTTTTTTGTATTCTGACTTTTGCATTTTTTTAGATAAAATAACATAAACTACAATTATAAGTCCAAAAGCAACCAATGCTCCTATCATTACATATTTCAAAAGATCAGTATTCACTTGCTCTTAGCACCTCCTTTTTTCTATTTATATTTGCTCTGTTTTAGGTTTTCTTCCTCTTCTTTTAGTTGCTCCTTCTACTGCTGCAGCTGCTGTTTCCATTAGAGATATTGCAGTAATTGGTCCTTCATTTTTACTTAATACATCTCCCCAATGTTCTTGTACAAATTTGTCAAATGCCTCTAAATCTGCTGCATCCATATTGTTTCTCATTTCTTTTATGTTTTTAGTTGTAATAGGATTTGTTAATACATATTCTCCATCGATGTATTCTAATATATTTCTATATGTATATAATTGTTTATCTGTTGATTTAGCAAAATATCTTGTTGCATTATCAAAAAATTTGTCAAATTTTCCTTCTAATGTTTTTTCTTTTCTATGATCAAAGTTGTATTCATTTTTGTTCTCTACTGGAATACATTCTGTTATTCTTTCTATATATCTTCTACCTCTAAAGTCTTTTACTAAGTGAATATCAAAGTTTAATACTTGTACAACTTGTTCTTCTGCTGTTTTTTCATCTTTAAATACTCCTGCTCTTAACATTGAGTTTCTTAGTGCTGTTACTAAATCTGGGAATGTTTTAGCATGGTGAGTAAATAATGTGAATTTTGATGCAACCTGTGCTGATTGTATCATCCATGATGCTACGGGGTCAGTTGCAACCTCTCCGGATTATATTAACAGAACCGTCAGTTTTTTTCTGAACGTCCAAACAGTCTTGTCCAGAAATTGTTTCTGTTTCTCTCATAGATAAGATGTTTCTTGTTGGATAAATTTTTCTTAAGTGTAACTCGAAGGCTGTTTCTGTAATACGAAGGTTCATTGTTTCGTATATATTTTCAATCATTGCCATAAGCATTGTTGTCTTTCCGGCATCCTTGCTCTCCTGTTAGAGAAATAATTCTTGCTCCTTTTACTAAGTATTTTAATAAATCTATTGCTGCTTCTTTTCCTGGATAAAGTACAATTTGTTCTAGTGTAGCTCTCTTTACGTCGAATTTTCTTACGAAAAATGCCCATGTTTCTGACATTGATGGTCTTACAACAACGACACGAGAACCATCTTTCATTTCATTAATTTTATATCCATTTGTATCTGATAACTGTCCTGGATTATTATATTTATAAATATTTTGACATACTCTTTTTAATTCTGCTTCTGTTCCAAATGATAAAAATGCTAAACGGATAGATTTACCTTGGAACATAATCCAAATACTGTCACAGGCTCTTGGTACTTTATGTTCTGCTATTTGATTTAAATAATCATTTTCTGTTTGTGCTACTTGGCTTAAAAAACTTTCTGGTAATCCAGATACACCACCAGAAACACCGTCGATATTCATATCTCTTATTTCATCTATACTACTAAATCCTTTGTAATGTTGGTAAATTCTTTGTACTACTACATTTAGTTTGTCTGCAAAAGTTAATACTATATTTTCTTTTTCATATATCTCTTCTATTTCATGTTCTGTTATAACATAAGAAGGTTTTTCTTCTCCCTCTACATATTTTAATTCTGCTAGATTGTATTTTTTTATTAATTCTGTTAGGGCTTCATATCCAAATTCTTTTTTGTAAGCAAAAATTAAAATATCGAATTTATCTTGAGCTGTTAGAAGTGATGGTATATCGAACGGAATTGATTTTGATATGTTCATTTCATCTACTCCATATTCTTTTTCAAGAATATCGAATATCAATTCTTTAACATATTTCTTATCATTTACATCTCCATATGTACACCCTTTTAATGCTTTTTTCAATTCGTATTTTTTGTTCTTTCTTCTCTTCAACTCTTCTTCTGAAAGTCCAATATCATATAAGTTGATTTTAGTTATTTCATCTAGTCTCTTTTTTACGAATTCTGTCATTTTTTCTAGGGTATATGTCTTATCATCGACATTTATAGCGGTTTCCACTTCTGCGTTCTTTTTCTTTTTAATACTATAATATATGATATACCCTGCAATACCAAATACTAATAGAATTAAAAGAATATTCGTTATTGTCATTTGGATTTTCCCTCCTTACATTTTTCTTTGAGAATCTTGTAGTCTATATACTATGTTTTCTGTTACCCTTTTTACCTCAGACAAAAAGAAAGCATTTCTGTCTTCAAGATTATTTGTTTGCCTTATTCTTAAAAACAAATCTGGCACTTTTGCCTCATCACATGCTTCAAAAAATAAAGTATTATATGGTATGGTCAATACATTATTTCTTTCTTTCATGTATCTTGAAATATTTTTTATATTATATTTAGAAAATTTGTCATATCTTCCAATTAAAATTAATGTCCTTGAACTTTGAAACATTGGATTGTTCTTTTTTAGTTCTATAAAATTATCTATACTTGTTAACCTTTGGCCTATAGTTGCCACTATTAAATCACTATCTTTTAAAATCCTATTTTCTGTTTCTTCGCCTATTTGTCTATCTAAATCAACAAGTACTAAATCATAATATTTATTAGCAGCATTTATAATTTCGGGATATACCTGTCTTAGTTCATCATATTGTCCTCTTCCACCAGAATAACATTTAAGAATTTCTAATCTGTCTTTAAATACAATTTTAGTGTAGTTAGTAATCATTTCTGGTTGAATTCTGCTACTTTTTACTAATTTTGCTAATCCTTCAATCCCATCTTCCATAGCTATATTGGTGTTAGGGCCAAATATACCCATGTTCTTCTTTTGCTTTTTCTCTTTCCAAAAACAATTATTCAATGTTTCATCTTTATGTCCTGTTGATATTACTAATATTCTACGGTTATGTTCAATTGCCATATAAGTAGCAATAGCAACCATAGATATTGTCTTTCCTGTTTGTTCTCTCCCATTGTTCCAAAATGTTACAATTGACATTACCATACTCCTTTTTCTATGCTTTTAATTGTTTTTCTTACCATGTCCTTATCATCATCATCTGCAATTTCTTCTGTTATATTTGCTAAGCTATCTTTATACTGCACACTTAATCTTTTAAATTTTATTTGAGCAAGTCTTTGATTTTCATGAATTACATTTAAATCTCCATTTTCTATTGGAAAAAAGATTCTTTTATCACTCCATACGATTTTATATCCTAAAGAAAGAAAGTTTAAATAATCATCTTCTTCCTTTAACATTTCACTGGCAAATAAAATCTTTTCTAGGTTTAAAACCTCTTTCAATTCAGTTAATGCCTCTAACCCTCTTTTTAAGGAGTAGTTATCAAATGATGTTACAAAATAATTCAGTTTTGCTTCTCTTAGTCCAAATTCTTCAATAGCTTGTGAATTATCAACATCTATCATCATAAAATCATACTCGAATTCTTGTGTTTCAGCCATCCCTAGGTATTTTTTTATATCCCCTATTTTGGAAAAGCCTACCGCAATATCAATATTTTCGTAATCTGTAATATAAGATTTCGTAGGGTTTATAGCTGGTACAACATATCTTGCTTTTTGAGTCAAAGTTGAATCTATCACTAAGACTTTTTTGTTAAGCATTGTCAAGATTTTAGACACATATAAAATTAAGTCTGTTTTATCATACGATCCTATAAACCCTATCTTTTTCATCTTACCGTCTTTTCTCCTTTTTCTTAATCTTTATTCATTATTCAGTTGTTGCTGGTGCCATTAATGATTCTAAATATTCTTTTCTTGAATTTTTAGAATTTGTAATGCTATCTTGCATTTGTGTTTCTAAGTTAGATTGTGCTTGTTCACCTTGTTGCTCTATTTGAGAATTTATATAATTATTTCTTAGGTCTGCACTATTTCCATTATTGTATCTATTTCTTATTTCTGCCATTGCACTTTCTAGTATATTTGGATCACTTTGTAGTAATGCTGATGTTCCTGCATTAACAGGGAATGTTGGAGTTGCTGCTGTTTGCATTCCTGCTTCTGTATATTTAGTTGCATAAATTTTAGCACCTCTTACTTGTGCTGCATCTATAATTGCACAACTCATATGTAAAATTTCATCTTCTGATAAGTTAATCCAAATTGTATCTTCTGAATCTACTCCAGCAATATTTGGAATTTCAACTTCTTTTTTAGAAACTACTATAAAGTCTTGTCCATTTGGGAACATTACTCTAACATCTATATAATCTCCTGTTGTTAAGTCCATTGGTAATACAACCATATTGTATTCTTGTTTTCTTACGTCATCTTGTACTAGGTTGTCACCTTTTGTTATTAAATCTGTTGTTATCAATGTGTTTTGTTTCATATCTACTTTTGCAATTAGAGGTACACTATTTAATTCTAAATATTCTTTTTCATTATTTCTTTCTATATAATAATTAGCTGTTTCTGCTTCTTGTAATACCTCATATTCTCTATTATCTATTGTTATATATAAAGCTGGAACAGTTTGATTGTTTTCTGTTTTGTTTTTTGTAACAATCGCATTTCCTTCTTTATCTTGTAATGCATAGTTTTCAATTATTGAAAGGTCACTAGTTGCATTGCTTGGAACCAAATTTCTATTTACTGTTTGGATTGTTAACATATCTGTTGTTATAACTTGCCCAGATTTCACATCTTGGTTTAAAACATAGGCATTAACACTTGCCGCTAGTTCTTCTTGTTCCTCTCTTGTTTTATTCATTAATTGCATAAATAATAATGCTATTACTATTCCTGAAATTAATAACATTACTAACATTCCTAATAAGAATGAATTTCTTGCTTTTCTTTGCATTGGATTTGCTGCCATGACAAATTCCTCCCTTTAATTTTATTTTTCTATATTTTTCAACAAAATACTCATTTATTTTATTTTAACTCAATTGATTTTAAAAATCAATTGATTTGTTTGGTGTAATTAAAAGTTAATATTCTCGTAATATTTTTGTAATATTTTTGCTACTTCTTCATCATTATTTCCTGTTGTAACATCATCTGCAACATTTGCTATCACTGGCGTACTGTCTCCCATTGCTACTCCTAACCCAGCATTTTCTATCATCTTTTTATCATTAATATTATCTCCTATTGTCATTACCTCTTCTTTGTCTATATCTAACTTTTTAATTAAAAATTCAATGGCATTCCATTTGTCTACATTATCCAATGAGATTTCGGTATAATAATACTCTATTGGTATTTCTTCTGTTCCTTGTTGTATAGTTTTTCTTGACATATGCGAAACTTCCAAAACTTCAATGTTGTTAATAGCTTTTAATTTTTTAATTATTGAATTAAAAATCGCTTTATTTTTATCGCACACAGTAATTTTTAAAAATTTTTCTTCTTTCATATTTTTTACATATTCATACATATCTTTTACAATACTAATGTTAGTTTTTTTATCTTCTTCTTTTTTTAAATTTTCTTTATAATAATATAAAACATTATATTTTAAAGCAGTAGTAAGTATTGTTGTATCTGTATATACATTATAGCTAATACTATTTTCTTCACAAATTTTTATAATTTCTAAAACTTTTTGTTTTGTCAAATATTTTTCGTATATAATTTCGTCTTTCTTGATATCATAAATAAGAGCACCATTTCCTGCAATAAAAAAATTTTCACTACCAATTTCTTTTGCAATAGAACGAATAGAATCAATTGGCCTTCCTGATGCAATTATTACATCTGCTCCTTGATTTATTACTTTTTTTATAACCTTTTTTGTATTTTCTGTTACAACACCATAACTATTTAGCATTGTGCCATCTAAATCGACAAATATTAATTTATACATTTTTTTCACTCCCTATTTTTAATCATGCTTTATTATAACGATATTTTTTTTATATTGCAATGAAATTTTTCTAAAAATTTCATGTTTATTTTTCTTTTTTTTGCGAATCCTAGTATTAGAAAAAGCAAAAGTTTTTTCTAGTTGTAATATTACAGGAGGTGAAAAAACAATGGCAAACTCTTCAAACAAAAAATTAGTACCAGAAGCTATGACTGCTTTAGATAAATTCAAATATGAAGTAGCTAGTGAAGTTGGTGTTAACTTAAAAGATGGATACAATGGTGACATCTCAGCTAGAGATGCTGGAAAAATCGGTGGACAAATGGTTAAGAAAATGATAGAACAAGCTGAAAGAAATATGAAATAATTACTAGAATACTAGTTATTATATTCCACTTAAGGTAGGAAGTTAATTTTTGTTTTTATATGTTTTAGAAATAAAATACATAAAGGCAGGATTTGATTTCCTGCCTTTTTTAACAATTTTATATATTATTTTTTCAATCATTATTCAAAAAATTCATCACTAAATCTATAATTACTTCTTTTTCTTTTGGATTTGACTCAGCTATTAATAATGTTAATGCTGCTAAAGTATTATTGTCTATTGTTTGTTTCCCATTTCTGTATAAAATATTATAAAAATTTAAAAAATAGATAAATAATGTTGCTGCAATCCTTTTATTTCCATCGGCAAATACATGATTCTTTACTATTAAATATAAAAAATTTGCTCCCTTTTCTTCAACACTTTTATAAATATCTTGTCCATCAAAACTTTGATAAATATTTCCAATAATTGATTCTAATCCTTTATCTCTTTCTACTGCAAATAGTGAGTTTTCTTCATTAAACTTAAGATTATTTATTACTTCTATACATTCTCTATATTCTATTTTTCTTTCATCTATATTGCCTTCTATTTTCTTTAATG
>CALYAH010000039.1 GCA_944393455.1 uncultured Clostridia bacterium | reverse complement strand
GCCCAACGGCTAATGATAAATTGATGTACAATTATATTATCTCTTCTGGTCTTCCATTTATTATTTTAGCTAATAAAGCTGATAAAATTGCTATAACCAAAGTAGATAATGCAACTTCTGAATTACAAAAACAAATTAACCCAATTGGTGATATTCCAACACTTCCTTTTTCGTCTGAAAGAAAGATTTATAAAGATGAAGTTTGGAAAATAATTGAACAATATATATAAAGAGTGAGGTTATTTAACCTCACTCTTTATACATACATTCTGGATATGCTACCAAGAAAGTTAATGCAAATTTGATTGCATTTTCCTCTGTTTCAAATTTTAGATAAAGAAGTTCTTTACTTCTTTCAATTCCTACTTCTATCTGTTGTTTTATGATTTCTCCATGATAAATCTTCAGATTTTCGTAAAAGTCTATAAACTTTACAAATTGCTGCTTTTCTTTTTCTATTGCTGCAATTTTTTCTTCTCTTTCTTTTTTATTAAACAAAGATAATATTCCATGCTTAATATATTCCTCTTTATCTTTTTCCAAAGCTATACAAGATTCCCGACATAGTGTTATACAAGATTCTAAATCTTCTATATCTCCTATTCTATCATCCTGAAATTGTAATTTAATCTTTACAACTCCTGTCTCTTGTATGTTTTTTATTGTAGTAGCATATTCCTCTAAATATTCTGGCTCTATACCATGATACATCATGATGATTCCTCCTTTTATTTTGTCTCTTGGACTTATTTATATTATATCATTAATATAGAGTTCTTATGTTAATATTCACAAAGTTTTCACAATTAAATTTCAGCCTTTTTTTCTATTTTAGTAATTGATTTTTTTGCTTTTTCTCTTTCTAAAATAATAACATGTCCACACCCTTGACACTTTAGTTTAAAATCAACCCCTACTCTAGTTATTTCCCATAACTTACTTCCGCATGGATGTTGTTTTTTTGTTCTTACAATATCTCCAATTTGGTATTCCATTCTAGATTCCTCCCATGAAATCTTTTTTCTTTAATTTCATCTACTTCTTTGCTACTTCAAATCTTTTGGCTATTCTCTCTTTTCCTAATATTTGCATTATTTCATACATATCAGGTGTATTTGTTCTTCTAGTTAATGCAACCCTTAAAACTGTACTAACATCTCCTACATGTGCTTCATACATACCTGGGTTTGCTTTAAATTCTTTTACCTCTTTGCAATATCCCATTTCTCCAGACAACTCTTTTATCTTATTAAACCATGTTTGCTTATCATCTTTTTCATCATAATATTTATCTATATATAATGTTAATATCTGATTAATTTTTTCTTGATCAGATATCACTTGATATGGATATTCTTCTTGTTTATTGAAAAATAATTCATCATACATATATCCTATATTTTCTTTTACATCTGACCATTTAGAAATATCTTTTCTAGGCTTTTTATTTCCTCTTTCAATCCCAAATACTTTTAAAGAATACTCTTTATTTTCTAATAACTTTTCTAATTCTTCATCATGTCTTTTAGCCCATTTATAAACTTCATCATATACCTTTTCCGCAGTAAATTTTGAAATAACAGTCTTTCCTACATCTAGCAATTTTACCATATCAAATAGAGCTCCACTAACACTCATTTTATTTAGTTGAAGTTCAAATTCTGACATATCTTTGTCTGGATTTGCTCTTCTCCAATTTTCGAAAGTAGAATTTGCAATATTTAATAAATACTCTTTTACTGCTTCTTCTGGAATTCCCTCTTCTTCATAATAGCTAACAGCAGCTTCAGAATCTTTTCTTTTACTTAGCTTTCTTTTATTTCCATTATCATTTTTCATAATTGGTGCAATATGTGCATATTTTGGGGCTTTAAATCCTAATTCATAGAACAATTGCAAATGTAATGGTACAGAAGATAGCCATTCATCTCCACGTATAACATGAGTTGTACCCATTAAATGATCATCAACGGCATGTGCAAAATGATAAGTTGGTAAACCATCTGCTTTGATAATAACTATATCTTGGTCATTTTCTGGAAATTCCACATTTCCTTTTATAACATCTTTATGTTTAATTTTTCTATCTTCTCTTCCTGGTGATTTAAAACGAATAATATAACTTTCACCATTTTTTATTTTCTCTACCATTTCTTCTACTGTATTATTTCTACATTTTGCCCAAACACCATAATATCCAGGTCTTACTTTTGCTGCTTCTTGTTTTGCTCTCATTGCTTCTCCATCTTCAGGTGTACAAAAACATGGATATGCTTTTCCTTGTTCTATTAGATATTTTGCATATGCTTGATAAATTTCTTTTCTTTGCGATTGTTTATAAGGCCCATATTCTCCTTTTCCTTCAGTTTCAGAAATCATTCCCTCATCTGGTTCAATAGCAAAATCTTTTAAACTATTTACAATTTCACTAATTCCATTTTCTACTTCTCTTTTTTGATCTGTGTCCTCAATTCTCAAGAAAAATACCCCATCTGTTTGACTTGCTAATTTTCTAGCAATCAAACTTTGATATAATCCACCAATATGAACAAAACCTGTTGGACTTGGTGCAAATCTCGTCACAATAGCTCCCTCTTTTAAGTTTCTTCTTGGATATTTTTCTTCATAATATGAAATTTCCTTTGCTTCTGGAAATATTAAATCAGCTAAATCTTTATAATCCATTCTTATCTCTCCCTCATTCATTTTTATAACTTCAGTTATTATATCAATTTTTTGCTGATATTTCAAGTGTTCGATGAGACAAAAGGGACAGAGCAAATCTGTTTCATTATTATGTCGAAAAATGTCAAAAAAATAAAACAATCGTAACATTCGGAATCGACAAAAAAAGACAAAAAAAATGAGACAGATTTGCTCTGTCCCTTTTGTCTCATATTTCCATTATAATAGGTATAATCATTGGATTTCTCTTTGTTTTCATGAAAATATAATCTCTCAAGTTTTCTCTTGTTGTAGATTTTATAGTAGCCCAATCTCGTACTCCTCTTTCTTCACATTTCTTTATTTCATGTCTTACAACAGTTTTTACTTCATCCATTAAATTCTCTGATTCTCTTACATAAACAAATCCTCTTGAAATAACATCTGGTCCGGCTACCACTTCTCCTGTTGAAGAATCCATTGTTAATACAATAATAATTAATCCATCTTGTGATAAATGTTGTCTATCTCTTAATACAATATTTCCAACGTCTCCTACGCCTAATCCGTCTACTAAGACTCTTCCACTTGGTACGTTTCCTGTAAATGCTATTCCATCTTCTCCTATTTCTAGTATTCTACCATTTGATAACATAATAATATTATCTTTGTCAATTCCCATGCTTTGTGCTGTTTCACTATGTGCGATTAATTGTCTATACTCACCGTGTACAGGTATAAAGTATTTTGGTTTTGCTAAAGCTAGTATTAATTTTTGTTCTTCTTGACATGCATGTCCTGAAACATGTATATCTTCTAAAGAACTATATACTACTTCTGCCCCTATCTGCATTAAATCATCGATTACTTTTGATACATATTTTTCATTTCCTGGTATTGGTGTTGCTGATATAATAATTAAATCATTTGGCGTTATTTTAACTTTTCTGTGTTCTCCTGCAGCCATCCTTGTTAATGCTGACATTGGTTCTCCTTGACTTCCTGTTGTTATTATCACTAATTGTTCGTCTGTATATTGGTTTATCATATCAATATCAATAAAGATATTTTCTGGACATTCAATATATCCTAATTCTCTTGCTGTAGTTATCATATTAATCATACTTCTACCACACACAGCTATCTTTCTATTATATTTAACTGCCGAATTAACAATTTGCTGTACTCTATGCACATTTGATGCAAATGTTGCAACAACAATTCTCTTAGTACAGTGTAAAAATAATTTATCAAATACTTCTCCAACTGACCTTTCAGACATCGCAAATCCCTTTCTTTCAGAATTTGTAATATCTGACATTAAAGCAAGTATTCCTTGATTTCCCAATTCTGCAATTCTTCCAAAGTCCATTATTTTTCCATCAATTGGTGTATAATCGACCTTAAAATCTCCTGTGTGCAATACAGTTCCTGCTGGTGTTGTAATAGCCAACATAACAGAGTCTGGTATACTATGTGAACTTCTTATAAATTCTACTTTAAAGTTCTTACCAAGTGATATTGTTTGACCTTGCATAACTTCAATTAATTTTGTACTTCTGACTAACTTGTGTTCTTCTAATTTATTTCTAATAAGCCCTGCTGCTAATCTAGGTGCGTAAATTGGTATATTAATCTTTTTTAATAAATATGGAACTGAACCAATATGATCCTCATGTCCATGTGTAATAACTAATCCTTTTATTTTATCTACATTTTTTTCTAGATATGAAATATCTGGTATAACTAAATCTATACCTAGCATATCATCTTCAGGAAAAGATAATCCACAGTCTACTACTATGATTTCATTCTCATATTCAAATACTGTAATATTTTTTCCGATTTCATGTAATCCTCCTAGTGGGATTATTTTTAATTTTGATTTTTTAAATACTTTATTTTCCTTAACATTTTCTTTCTTATCTGTTTTTTTACTAGTTGCTCTCTTTTTATATGGTTTTCTTGTTATAGTTCTCGTTGTAGTGTTTCTTTTTTGCGTTTTCTTTTCAACTTCTCCTTTTCTCTTTACTTTCTCTACTTTCTTATTTTCTTCTGTCATATATTCTCCTTTCTTCTTTATAAAATACAATTTCTTATACTAATAAAAAAATTAGTTTAACCTCTTAAACTAATTTTGACCTAATTTACTATTTTTAATTCATCCGTACAAAATTAATAGAGTTTCTTTTATATATGGCCTTTTTTCTCTCTTAACCAAATATATAAACTCCATTGTTATTTTAATAAATTCCGATCAATATTACTAACTACTTGTGCTATTATACTATATTTTTCTAAAAAAGTCAAATTTTAAATAGTTGTCAAAAATTGACATAAGTCCAGAAAAGTATTATAATATAATAGTTAAAGTATTTTGAAATAAGACAATATAAATAAGGTATTATTCCTTTTTTTGAATGTCTTACGTCATAGAATTGATGTGATTTTTAATTTAACGCAAGGAGGGAATTTGACATGAAAAATAACATCGATTGTATTACTTGGGTATCTGCACACAAATATTATCTGTTTGATTTAAGTATTCGTTCATTAGAGCGAATGCAATTAATCTATGAGGAAGATTTAAATAATTTTTTAACAGATTTATTTAAATCTGTTTTAGAAGATTTAAATATTCCATATAAGGAAGAAATGGATAAAATCTTTGAGAAGAAAAATATAAAATTCTATGATAAAAAGAAAGAATTTTATAAAACTCATGATTTACTCTCTGTTTATAGTAGTGATTACGATACGCTGTTTTCATTACTACGCTTACCTAAAGTAAATAACTTGACAGTAATCCAAAAATTCTACGATTCTCTTTCAAAAGAAGAGAAAGAAGAATTCAAAAAAAATATACAGTAGTAAATTTACTACTGTTTTTTATTTTTCTATCCTATTCTATTCCAGTTGCAATAACTGTTACCTTTACATCGTCTTTTAAACTTTTATCAATCACAGTTCCAAATAATACATTAGCATCTGGAGAAACTTTATCATTAATTAATTGTATAGCACTACTAATTTCCATTAAACTTAAATTTTCTCCTCCAGTTACATTAAAAATAACACCTTTTGCATTATCTATTTGTGTTTCTGTTAATGCGTTTTCGATTGCTTGTTCGACTGCTCTATCTAGCCTTTTTTCGCCTTCTGCCATTCCTATTCCCATATATGCTGTTCCTTTATAATTAAATATTGTCTTAATATCTGCAAAATCAATATTAATTTCACCTACTGTTGTAATTAAATCAGTAATACTTTGGATTCCTTGTTTCAAAATGTTGTCTACCATTGAAAAAGCTTGTTTTACACTTACTTTATCTCCTGTTACTCTTAAAAGTTTATCATTTAAAATAACAATTAATGCATTTACATTTTCCTTTAATTTTTTAATTCCTGCTTCTGCGCGTGCTGCCCTCATTTTTCCCTCAAATGCAAATGGCTTGGTTACAATTCCAATAGTCAAAATCCCCATTTCTTTAGCAATTTTAGCTACTACCGGTGCTGCTCCTGTTCCAGTTCCACCACCCATTCCTGCTGTAATAAATAATAAATCTGTTCCTTCTAGTAATCGTTTTATATCTTCTCTACTTTCTATTGCTGCTTTTTCGCCTACTTCTTCATTTGCTCCTGCTCCTAATCCTTTTGTTGTTTCTTTTCCAATCTGTAAAACTCTTTTAATATGTGTCCTACTAACAATGCTCATTTCAGTATTAATTAGATATGGTTCTATATTAGCTACTCTTTCTTCTATAATAGTTGCAACAGCATTACTGCCTCCTCCTCCAACTCCTAATACTTTTATTTTTGCTATACTTTCTGCTTTTACTCTATTCTCCATTTTTATTTCCTTTCTGTACTTGTCTCTATAAAAATACTTTTTATCCTTGTATTATTCCATATTTAATAAAGAAGTTAGCATTGTATCACTAACTTCTTCCTTAAGTTATTTTATTGATTATTTTCTCCTCTTCCTTCTGGAAGTGCATCTGAATAATCTAATACTATTCTAATTCTTGTAATAGCCTTCACTGCTCTTACAAATTTACTATTTTTAAATCTTTGCCATAAACTTGGTTTTGCTTCAAATGTTGTTTCTTGCTCATATTGTTGTTCTACTTGTTGCTCTTGTACTTGCTCAACAACTTGCTCTTCTGCTTCTTCTATTGGTGTTGGAATTGATTTTAATGCATCTGCTATTTCAATTCCGATATAGCTTAATGCTTTTGAGCGATCTTCAATTCTTTCCATGTCAATTTCAATATGTAAATTAGATTCTAGATTGTTTACTCTAGCATTTAATAACTTCATTGCATCTTGATAATTTTGTGATTTTGTACTTTTTGCTTTCCCTACAATTGTTAAAGTTTCTATAATATCTTCTGCAAAATCATCTTCTGCTTTTTTTACTTGGTCTTTCCAATCTTTTTCTTTATTTACAACAACATCTATTACTTCTTTTAGTTTTCCTGCTAAAGCTATATTTTGCTCTCTTTGTCTAATTAATTCTTCTATTTTCTTTGTATTTTCCTCAAATTGATTCGTCGCAAATTCAACTAGCCCATAAGATGCTTTATATACACTTGCTGGGAAGTTTTTCTTTTTTGGATATTCAATTAAATATGTTTTTATTGACTCAACTAAATCTTTAAAGTAAGTATCATCTTCTAATTGTACTATTTGTTTTTTACTTTTTGGATTAATTAGTTTTTGTACTTTATCTATATTTGATAATATTTTTTCTTCTGTGATAACCATTCTCACATTTACTATGCCAGATTTGGACATTGTAAATTACCTCCTTTATCTTACGCGTGTTTGCTTTTTGTCTTTTCTTTATAATTATACATGAACTAACAAAAAACTACAAGATTATATTTATATTTTTTTGTTAAGTTTATGTTACAGTAATATTACATTTTTGTTACATTACAAAAATTATTTAAGGAAAAGCATAATTGCTTTTCCTTCTTATATTACTTTATTACAGTTTTTATTTCTTCGAATCTTTTTATTTTCTGTGTTGTTGTCTTTATTAGTTCTTTATCTGTTATAGTAATTTCTCTAATATATTTATATGCTGGCATAGTTTTGTTTACTTTTTTTACTTCTTGCCAAATAAGTTCTTTTAGTTTTTCTTCATCTTGAGTTCCATAAATTTCTTCAACAGTTTCTTTATCATAAACTATTTTCGCACAAATTTTATAGTCCTCATCATCTTCTGGTCTTCCATAAACAAAACTTTCTTTTATTCCTTCTATTTTATTAACTAATGTTTCAAGTTCTTCTGGATAGATGTTTTTTCCATTTTTTAATACTATAACGAATTTTTTTCTTCCTGATATAAATATATATCCATCTTTATCAATTCTTGCTAAATCTCCTGTATGTAGCCAACCATCTTCTAAAGTTTCTTTTGTTGCTTCTTCATTATTATAATATCCTAGCATTATAGATGGTCCTTTTGCTAAAAGTTCTCCTATTCCTTCTTCATTTGGATTTTCTATTTTTACATCTAAGCTTGGAAAAGCCTTTCCTATTGAACCTAATCTTCTATATTTATCATCTTCTGCAGCTATCACTGGTGAACTTTCTGTTAGACCATATCCTTGTAACATAAGAAATCCTAAATCATTAAAGCCTTTTTCTGCTTCTGGGTCTAGAGCTGCACCTCCTGCTACAAATAATCTTACCTTTCCACCTAAATTGTCATGTACTTCTTTAAATAGTTTTTTTCTAATATCTATTTTAAATTTTAGCAAGAAGTTACTTATTTTAATTCCTTTTTTTACAGTTTCTAATTTTCCTTTTTTCTCAATAGTTTTCATTACTCTTTTATACATTGTCTCAAATAGTATTGGAACTGATATCATTGCTGTTACTTGGTATTCCTTTATGTTGTCTGCTATATGCCTAATTCCTTCACAAAATGCTATTGAACATCCCTTTGAAATTGGATATAAGAATCCTACGGTACATTCAAAAGTATGATGTAATGGCAAGAAAGATAACATCCTATCATCTTCTACTAATTTAATAACAGATGTAATATCCATTAGGTTAGCACATATGTTTTTATGTGATAATGCTACTGCTTTAGACATAGCAGTTGTTCCAGAAGTAAATAACATAATTCCCATTTCTTCTGCATTTATTTTGGCATCTAAGAATTCTCTATTCCCTTCTTCTATTAGCTTATTTCCTTCTTTTATTAGCTCTCTTTCAGAATAAATATCATTTTCTTTTTTCTCTAAGTCCATAGAAATAAAATATTTAACATTCGTATTACCTTGTTCTTTTACGTGATTCATGATTTTGTCGTATTTATTAGAATATATAATTGCTTCTATTTCAGAACGTATCATTAAACTTTCTATCTCGTTGTCTGGAAGCGATTTATCTAAAGGTACTACAACTCCTACCCCTGTTACTACTGCTAAATAAGCTACACACCATTCATATCTGTTTTCTGAGATTACAGCTACCCTTTTTCCCTTTAATCCTAAATCAATAAGTGACGTTCCTAAACAATTGATATCATCTCTAAATTCTTTATGAGTGATTTCTCTAAATTTTCCCTCTTCTTCTGTCTTAAATACATATGCTGATCTATCTCCATAAAGTTCTCCTGATTTTTTTAACATGTCCTTTAAATCTGTAAATTTCATAAATTTGTGAATTGGTTCTCTCATCGTTATTTCCCCTTCTTATTTTACTCTCAGCCCTTCTATTACTGTACTTTCAAATTCTTTATATAATTTCATAACATCAATTTTTTCTTTGCTTCTTTCTTTATACACTAAACTCGAACAAATTAGTCCATAGATTTCAGAAGCAATTGCCTGTGGATTTCCTTTTTTTATTTGCCCCTTATCAATTCCTTCTTTTACAATATCTTCTATTTTATTAACATATGAAAGTATATTTTTTCTGCACATCTGATTTCTGGCTTCATTTCCCCAAAATTGGCTTAATAAAATTGTAATTATATCTTCATACTTTACAACTATTTTTATTTGAATTAATACTATTGCTTTTAATTTGTCAATATAATTTGAAAATTTTGCTGTTTTTATATCTACGCTGTTCTGCAAAAGTTTAATGCCTTCTTCTACAAGGAAATTAAATATTTCTTCTTTGCTCGAAAAATGATAATACAATGTTCCTTTTGCTACTCCCACAGTAGCTGTTATTTCTTCAATACTTGTTGCATCATATCCTTTTTCTGCAAATAATTTCATAGATGTTTCAAATATCTTTCTTTTTGTTTTATTCATTGTTTTCCTCCCTTTCAACTTGGGATAATCCATTTATATTATATCTATTTTGTTCTAATATTGCAATAGTTTTGCCCTTTTTTAAACTGATTGTTCAGTTGTTCTAATCTTGTTTTGTTGTTATATATAAAAATAATAATCGTCGGAGCAAAATATATGACTACTTTTTACTTATATTTCAACAATAGTCTATTTTGACGACGATTTCAAATTTTATATCTATATAATTTATTTCTTTACTTTATATTGCTTTTCGTTCAAGCTCAGTCAATCTTGTTCTAAATTCATTATGTTCTAATTCATTTTTATTCATTGTATCCTTTAAAAATTCTAACGTTTCATTTTGTACTTCTAGGATTTTTGCTATATTTATTTTATTTATTCTTACTTCTTCTTGTAAATTGTTTAATCTATTAATTGTCATCTCTTGTAATTCTCTCATACTCTTTTGTTCTTTTTTCATTTCCTTTTGATCTTTTTTAATCACTTTTTGCTCTTTTTTCATTGCAATTATTTCTTTTTTCATTCCCTGTTGTTCTTCTTTCATTTCAGCCATTTCTTTCTTCATCTCTTGTTGGTCCGCTTTAATCTCAGCTATTTCTTTCTTCATTTCTTGTTGGTCTGCTTTAATCTCAGCTATTTCTTTCTTCATTTCTTGTTGATCTGCTTTAATCTCAGCTATTTCTTTCTTCATTTCTTGTTGATCTTCCTTCATTTCTTTCTGATCTGCTTGTATTTTTTTAATGTCTAATTGCATATCTAAAAGAAGCGATAATATTTTTTCCTCCATATATTCACCTCCTATTTTCATCATTTTACCATTGTGTTAATTTATAGTCAATAGTAAATACAAAGATATTTTTGAATAACGATTATTTTTGGACAAAAAAGAATTGAAACATCTATGAAAATACTATGATTAAACTGATATAATAAAAATATTGTGATTTAAATTTTATAGATATAAAATCTTTTGTATATTACCATATTTTTACATATAATACAACAATTTTCACAATAATTTTACAATATTTTCTTTACTTTTTTTATGAACTAATATAAAATAACTTTGAAGTGGATATAATAAGAAAAAATTATGGAGGAAACAAATGAAAAATAAAAATGAATTAGATTATAAGAATTTAAAAATGACTTGTAATCCTAATATTTTTGCTTTTGATACAACTGAAGAATTAGAACCAATCCAAGAGGGCATTGGTCAAGATCGTGGAATCAAAGCATTAGAATTTGGACTACAAGTTGACGTTAAAGGTTATAACTTATATTTGGAAGGTCCTAGCGGTGTTGGAAAAACTATGTGTACCAAAAACTATTTACAAAAAATAGCTGCAAAGAAAAAAGTTCCTTTTGACTGGTGTTATATTTATAACTTTGATAATCCAAATGAACCTATAGCCGTTTCATTACCTGCTGGACAAGGTAAAGAATTTAAAGATTCTATGGATGGATTTATTAAAGAAATTAGAAAAGATATTAGAAAAACTTTTAATAATGATGACTTTGAAAAAGAAAAAGCTATAATCAAACAAGAATATGAAGCAAAACGTTATGCCCTATTAGAAAAGCTAAATGAAGATGCTTCTAAATATAATTTTCAAGTCAAAGCTGCTCAAAATGGTATCTATATGATGCCTATTGTAAATGGTAAAGCCATTGAAGAAGAAGAATTTGAACAGCTAGATGAAGAAATAAAACAACAATACGAAGAAAAATCTATATTAGTACAAGAACAAATCATGAATGTTATTAGTCAAATAAAAGAAATTGAGCGTCAATCTGACAAAAAAATCTCAGAATGGCAATCTAATGTTGCACTACTTACTGTAAATGTTCATATCAATTATTTAAAATCAAAATATAAACGAAATAAGAAAATTAATAAATTTCTAAACGATGTAAAACAAGACGTACTAAAAAATATACCTACTTTTTTAGAGGATCCTAATAAACAACCACAAAATATTCAGCAAAATCCTATTAATAAAAAACCTGACCCTTGTTTAAATTATCGTGTTAATTTATTTGTTGATAATTCAAACCGTGAAGGTGCTCCTGTTATTATGGATTCTAATTATTCTTATCATAATATATTTGGAACATTAGAATATGAAAACTATTATGGATCTTTGAAAACTGATCATACTATGTTAAAACCGGGATTAATGCAACAAGCAAATGGCGGATATATTATTTTTCAAGCAAAAGATTTATTGGCAAATGGATCTTGCTATGAAGCATTAAAAAAGGCATTAAGAATTAAAGAATTAGGAATTGAAAACGCTAATGAACAACGCTCATCTATGGTATTAATCTCTTTAAAACCAGAACCAATTCCACTTAATTTGAAAGTTATATTAATTGGAAATAGCAATATATATCAAACTTTATTAGCAATGGATTCTGATTTTAGAAAATTATTTAAAATAAAAGTAGAATTTGAAGAAACAGCTGAGATCTCTAAAGATAACTTAAATAAATTAGCTAGAATTGTACACGGTTTTTGTGCACATGAAGAATTACCTCATCTAGATAAAGATGCAATGGCAAAGTTAGTAGAATATAGTTCTAAACTAGCAGGAAGCCATAGTAAAGTTTCTACAAAATTTGATGATTTAATTCAGGTTGTTGGTGAAGCCGCTACCTGGGCTAAATTATCTCGTTCAAAAACAGTAACAGCTAAATTTATTGATAAAGCTTTATCTGAAAGGATTGAAAGAGTAAAAAAATATGATGAGAAATATCTAGAAATGATAAAAGAAAACACCTTACTAATTAATACATCTGGATACGAAGTAGGAGAATTAAACGGATTAACTGTCATGACAATTGGTGATTATACTTTTGGAAAACCTGCAAAAATCACGGTTAATACTTATACTGGGAAAAATGGCATTATTAACATTGAAAGAGAAGTTGAAATATCAGGACCTTCACATTCAAAAGGAGTTTTAATTTTGACAGGTTATTTAGGAGAAATGTTTGCACAAGATATTCCTTTGTGTTTGACAGCTAGTATTTGTTTTGAACAATTATATAATGGTGTAGATGGAGATAGTGCTTCTAGTACTGAATTATACGGTTTGCTTTCTAGCTTGTCTGAAGTTCCTATTAATCAAGCAATTGCCGTTACTGGCTCTGTTAACCAAAAAGGTCAAATACAACCAATTGGTGGTGTTAATGAAAAAATTGAAGGATACTTTCAAGTGTGTAAAGTTCGTGGTTTAGATGGCTCACATGGTGTAATGATACCAATTCAAAATGTTGATAATTTACAACTTTCTGATGAAGTTGTTCAAGCCGTTAAAGATAAAAAATTCCATATTTACTCTGTTTCTACCATAGAAGAAGGAATTGAAGTGTTAACTGGTGTTCAAAAAAAAAAAAAAGATAAAGATGGTCATTTCCCAGCAGGTACTATCAATTATTTAGTTTATGAGAAACTAAAAAAATATGCAGATATAAGTAGTAAATCAAATAAATAATCTTTAATAATACAAAATAGATTTCATAAAGTTCTATGAAATCTATTTTTTTATTAAAATATATTTTCTAAATTAAATGCATATTTTTCTTCAATATGTTTCAAAATAAAATTACTTTTGTCTAACTCACTAATTGTTTCTACATAATCCTCTATTTCTAAAAAACTACTTGCTCCAGTTAAATTTGTTTCTACTTTTTCCAGTTCATCATGTTCAATAAAATATGCTAACTTATCATGTCTTTTGTTCCATTCATTTTTTATTTTCTGCATTTTTTCATTCACACTATCTTTATTACCACCTTTTTCTTCTATTTCTAGTACATCTTTTTTCAATTCAGATAATTTACCAGACAAATTTTCTACCGATTCTACGGTATAATTTTGAGTTAATATATTTCCACCTATAATTGCTGTAACAATGACAATACAAATAATAGTTACTTTCCACATATTTTATGCCCCCTTTTCAAAAAAAAAACAAAAAATTTGTCCCTTTCCATCTAAAGTTACCACTAGAGCTTCTTCTGGCTTTATTTTAAATTTTTCTACTTGTTTTTTTATCCAAGTATAATTCTTGCCAAGGGCTTTTAAATTTTTATACATTATTTTTCCATCTATCACTAAATCATATGGTATTCCTTCGTATTCTGGTTCTATATTAAAATCTTCTGGAATCGTATTTCTTTTCCCTGGTTTTTGTATAACTGTTACTTGCCCACTTGTCTCCAAAATAGCATATTCTACATCACCTAAATTCACAACATTATTACCTCTTAATCTTTCTTCTAATTCATTAATTGTAAACCTTTCTTTTTTTAATTTTTTTTCATTAATTTTTCCTCTATAAATTAAAATACTTGGTTTTCCACAAATAATTTCTCTTGCTTTTAAACTCTTTAAATTAATAACTGAAATAATTAGATGCATAACTAAAAGTCCTAGTATTGGTACGATCCCATTAAAAATAGGAATTCCTATTTCTGTCATAGGAATTGACGCTAAATCCGCTATCATAATAGAAATAGCTAATTCAAATGGTTGTAACTGACCAATTTCTCTCTTTCCCATTAATCTCATTACTATTAAAACTATTATATATAAAACAATAGCTCTAAAAAATGTAATTAACATGTTTTTACACCTACTTTAAAATTGTATTTTTTATATTTTTAACAAATTTTAACTATTCTATGCAACTTTTTTTAGTATAAATAAAAAATTTTTGTGAATAATAAAGTTAGAACCTTTGAAAAAAGTACAAAATGAATTTTAAGCGTGTGAGTTACGCGAACTAAGGAGGTTGGACTTATGTCAGACGTTCAAGGAAATCATGCAAAAAGCGGAACTTCTACTGTATGGCAAGTAATCGGAAGATTAGTTGCTGCTGCTGTAGTATTAGCTATTACCGCATTTTTCACACCTGGATTTACTATTAATAATATTTGGACTTTAGCCATTGCTGCTATTGTTCTTACGGTAATTGATTATTTAGTTGTTAAATTTACTGGTTTACATGCTAGTCCATTTGGTAAAGGATTTGTTGGATTCGCATTAGCAGCTATTACTTTATATGTTACTCAGTTCTTTGTAGCAGGTTATTCTATTTCTTGGATGGCCGCTATCATAGGAGCTTTAATCTATGGTGTCGTTGATTACTTCATACCTGGTAATCAACAAATGTAGGTAAAAAAAATCAGCCTTTATTGGCTGATTTTTATATTTTCTCTACTATCTCTTTTTTATTTTTATAAATAGAATTTTTTGGTACAACTCCTCTTACTGATGATAATGGGTAAATATTAGAATTTCTACCTACTACAGTTCCTGGATTTAATACACTTCCACATCCTACTTCTACTTCGTCACCTAACATTGCTCCAAATTTTTTTATTCCTGTTTCAATTTTTTCTTTTCCATTTTTTACCACAACTAATTTTTTATCAGATTTAACATTAGAAGTAATTGAGCCAGCTCCCATATGAGATTTGTATCCAAGAATAGAATCTCCTACATAATTATAGTGAGGTACTTGAACTTTGTTGAATAAGATAACATTTTTTAATTCTGTTGAATTTCCTACTACTGCTCCATTCCCAACAATAGCTTTTCCTCTAATAAAAGCACAATGTCTTATTTCCGCTTCTTCTCCTATTATTGCTGGTCCATGAATATACGCTGTTGGAGCTACTGTTGCAGTTTTTGCAATCCATATATCTTCGCCTATTTTATTATACTTATCCATATCTAATTGGTTTCCTATTTCTAAAATAAAATCACTAATTTTAGGTAAAACTTCCCATGGATATGTAACACTTTCTAATAGTTTTTTAGCTATTGTTTCCTCTAAATTATATAAGTTACAAATTTTGCATTCTTCCATCTTGATCCTCCTTAAAAAAAATTATTGCTTTTTAAACATTTAATAATTTTTTACTTTTTTCCCAGTATTTTTCATATAATTCTTTCGCTGTTTTAGGACTATCTACTCCATCTTTATTTTTAACAGGAGCAAAATCATCTTCTCTTTTACCTCTTAAAATTGCAATATCATCAAAAAATTCAAAGGCATCAAAGATAAACGATTCAAATTTATAAGAATTTGGTTCTTGTGGAATGATTTCTTT